>JAGXGJ010000017.1 GCA_024636875.1 Methylococcaceae bacterium
AAATTTATGATTTTGTTCATTGCGGTTAAGTCTAAGTTATTTTAGGGCTTATTTTCAAGTTTTTTTTCGAAATAGTCTTAGGCTTAACAGATTTGTAGTGTCTTGGTTTTTCCGCCGCGATAGCGGCTTCGTCCAACTATACCAGACTTGAAATTGACTTCAAGCATCCGCAGCTTTGGCTTTGGCAATTGCTTGTCAGGGGGATTTACCCAGCTTAATCAGGCCCCTGCCAGCTACTCAAAATCAACTTTCGGCAGCGGCATAGATGCGCTGACTTGCGCCAGTGGTGGTTCGCCAATCGCCAGCGGGATTGACGGGACCGCCAAAGACCTATCAGCGACAGCGGGCAATATAGCTGTTTTAATACTCAGTGACGGTCATGATCTGGACGCAGACGAAGGTGTTGCTGCAATGCAATCCCTGAAACAACAGTATGGCGACAGATTATGTGTCTATTCTGTTTGGGTGGGTAATCCAGAAGAAAAATCCGGCATAACTGTCTTGAATCAACTTTCTAATATTGCCGGCTGCGGCTATGGCACAAGCGCTGACAGAATTTCAAGCCATGAAGGCATGACAAATTTTGTAAAAAGCATTTTCTTGAAATCGGGTGCGGCGGACTGCTCAACGCTTGATTCGGATCACGACGGCGTCAACGATTGCATTGATAAATGTCCAGATACCTTGCCCGGCTCCCAAGTCAGCATACTCGGCTGCTGGATTGTCGACGTAAAATTTGACAATGATAAAGACATTATCAAACCGGAATACTTTGGAAATCTTGATAATGCTGCTAAAGCCATTGCGGAGCATCCGGAGTTAAAAATTGAAATACAAGGCCACACCAGTAAAACAGGCGGATTCAAGTACAACATGGCGTTATCCGAACGCCGCGCAATAGCAGTCAAAAATTACCTGGTTGAGAGAACTCATTCAGCCAATTTGTCTACTCGTGGCTATGGCTGGACTCAACCCATAGACACCAATGATACTGAGGAAGGGCGCGCCAATAACCGCCGCGTACAATTGCAAGTTGAGGGTGAACCACAACAACTTCTAAATCCTCAATAACATATTTAGACAATGACCGACTGGAAATTCTTGAAGTTATAGGAGATTCCACACACAAGGGAGGGTTCAGTAACCCTCCCTTTTTGGTTGAAAGAAGAATGGCTGATCACTCCTTCAAGAGAATTGTCCGGTTACTCGATAAGGTTCAGTCCACCCATATAAGGCATTAATGCGTCAGGAATACGAATACGCCCCTGCGCATCCTGATAATTTTCCATGACCGCAATCAGGGTTCTTCCAGCCGCCAAACCTGAACCGTTTAGGGTATGCACCAATTCAGGCTTCCCGGTTTCCGGATTTCGCCAGCGCGCCTGTAAACGCCGCGCCTGAAAATCCTTGAAATTACTGCAGGATGATATTTCCCGATAAGTGCCCTGCCCCGGCAACCACACTTCAAGATCGTAGGTTTTTGCCGATGAAAATCCGGTATCGCCGGCACATAACAACATCTTGCGGTAAGGCAGATTTAATTTTTTCAGGATGTTTTCCGCATGATTAGTCAGTTCTTCATGTGCTTTTGGTGAATCTTCAGGCTTTACAATCTGCACCAGCTCAACTTTTTCAAATTGATGCTGACGGATCATGCCGCGCACATCACGTCCGTAAGCACCCGCTTCACTGCGAAAACACGGACTGTGACAGACGAATTTAAGCGGCAACTCCCTGGCATCGACAATTACATCCCTGACGATATTCGTGACCGGTACTTCCGCTGTCGGAATCAGATATAAAGCCGGATCATCATTGGCTTTAAACAGATCAGCCTCAAATTTTGGCAGCTGCCCGGTACCTCGCAAGCTGTCCGCATTGGCCAAAAAAGGCACATAGGTTTCACTGTAGCCATGTTCGGCAGTATGCGTATCCAGCATAAGCTGAATGATTGCCCTTTGTAATCTTGCCAACGGGCCATTCAAGACTACAAAGCGGCTGCTTGCTATTTTTGCGCCCAGCTCAAAATCAATTCCCTTCAGTTTTGCGCCCATATCAACATGATCTTTAGGATCAAAGTCGAACGCGGGCACATCGCCCCAACGGCTTATCTCCACATTAAATTCTTCATTATTGCCATCAGGCACGGATTCATCGAGAATATTGGGAATACCCTCCATCAGCGTTTGCATTTCCGCCTGAATGCCGGCCAATTCAGTTTCCGCCGCTTTAAGTTCGTCGCCCAAATGCTGAACCTGATTCAATAACGGCTGTACGTCCTCGCCTTTGGCCTTCGCCAGTCCAATAGCCTTTGAACGGCTGTTACGTTCATTTTGCAGTTCCTGGGTTTTAACCTGTACGTCCTTGCGTCTGGCTTCCAGTTCGATATAAGACTCAGCATTAAAATCAAATGAACGTCTGTTTAATTGTTCCTTAACAAAATCAAGATCAGTTCTAAATAAACGGGGGTCTAGCATGACGGCGTTTTACCTTTATGTAATGTAATGTATTCCATACAGGAATGTTGAGTGATAATGTAAAAAATTGATTTATATGAGTTTAGCCTGCTAAGCTGCGCTATTTTGGTGTACGCCTTGGCTCACACTTTAATATGCTTACATGAAACACGAAGGGGCTGCTTGAGAAAACAGAACTCAGACTCTCAAAAAGGCCGCATTGGTTGCAGCTCCGTTTGCGGAAATCATTCGACCGTAAATGGTTCTGTCGCAAAATTTGCCAAACCGAACGATAGTTTTTTACTGTCAGTATATGTTTTCACAAGATCATACATAGACCGGCGAGGGCACGGTTAGGTAAACCCGATACACATGCCAGTACACGTTTTCGGTCAGCGCCATATCTTCGTCGTTGTAATCATCTACCGGAAGGCCGGTTTTTTCATCGTACAGAAAATCGAAGATTTGCTGTTTTACGGCATCCCTAACCAGCTGTTCGTAGTGTTCCTGATAGTCAGTGTGCAGCGGGTTTTGCATCAGTAGTTTATTGAGCTTGCTTTCCACGGCATCTTTCAGGCTTTAGATCACGTACTCCAGGCTGAGTATTGATGTCGATGGCATCCCGGCGCGCATCACGTTGAACATTAACGCCAGGTACATTGATACAGGCTTTATCTGTCCAACGGTGAAAGCCGAGAAAGATGTCCAGCAACTCGTTACGCTCGTCTTTGCTTAAGTAACATGCTTTGAAGATGTCTTCACGGTTAATCACATCACTGTATTCGGCAAACAGAGCGGCCCCATCAGCGGTGAATGCTCTATTCAATAAGGAACGAAATCGACATTGCTAGCTTGCTCCCTTCTGATTTTTTCGGCGAGATCTTCTGTAACCACAACATGGAGAGTAGTTTTAAGAAAAAAAATCTGCTGCCCGTGCCACATCTCTTCTTTCATTATCAATTCTCTTTTTTCTTCCGCAATGGCTATTCGTTTACACAACGGACAAGTCGAAACGGGTGTTCCCCCTCTTGGGTAATCAGACTCTGATCGCACAAGCACTTGATAATACGCTCCAATTGAATCGTCAAAAGTATTGAGTCCAGCTTCATCGGTAATTGCTTCCGGTTTGCCTGAACCAGGAATGGCCGGAGTTAACTTTACTCTTCGTTTACCGATTTTTCGAAGCCGCACCGGCACGATTTCAACATCGCTGGCTAATTCATCAAACACCACTTTCTTCATTCTTTCAGAGACGACAAAGCTCCGTATGTTCGGCCATAAAAAGTCTTCCGTCGGTTTTGAAGGTATATCAAGGTAAGCCGGTTGAAAATTATCTCCCGGTCTAAACGTAACAAAAGAAACAAATTCCTTTTCCAGATAGCCGGCTAACTCTTTCTGCAATGTTAGATGTTCCTCATCTGAAACCGGCCACCGACTCATAAATCGATTGTCGTTCCAGACTTGAGGTGGAGCTGAAATCGAAAGGATACGGCTACCCCCATAGGTCGCTCCACAGGCGGCGCAAGCTAATCCGGGGAGTCTATAGATGTACTCCAGATTTCCATTGATGTTTAAATCCTGAGAAAAAGAATGATAATCCGGCGATCGCATTCGGAAAAATCGCAAGTTACACCTCGTCTTTGTTTACAACATCGGCTTTCCAATCATCCGGCTGTTCTGTCGTAAATCATGTTAAATTAGAATTAACCAATTGTCCGGTTCGATTGAAGTCTAACTCAACGAGAAAAGACGCGCAAGCAAATACGAGCGTTTAACAGCTGCTCAGGTCTTCAGTTTACTCTTTTCAAGGGCCTGACAACTGGCTGTCGGCTCAATTTACCAGGGTGAGGTTTAATGCTTACAAAAATCGTGCGTCTATAGCGATAGTATTTATCAAGTCTTAACTTGAGTATCGAACCTATGGAACTTGCTTGAGTCCAATCGAATTTACCAAGAAAGCTGAGAGGTTTTGTCTTGATATAATCCCAGTCTAACTTAATATTTTATTCAACCGCTTTAACCAGGAAAAGATGCTCTTGTCACTTGATTAGTGGGCCTAGAAAAAATAACAATGCAGAGGAGTTATATAACATGATGAATATTTTAAAAAAAATCTTAGTTGCCGGTTTTTTAGTCCTGTCTCTAGGTGCTGTTAGCAATTTTACAATTGCTATAGCAGCTCAAACAGGTATCGCGCAACCTGTTAACAATACCATTACTCACCTTGATGCGGCATTGAAAGCAGTCAATGCGAATGAGTTGGAAGCGGCTCAAGAGCATATTAAAGCTGCCAAGCAAGCTTCTAAAGACATTATTGGCGGCTCTATTGAAGTAAAAGCACAACGCGGCACCAGTACCATCTCAAAAGCCCGCCGTCAAATTAAGGAAGATAATACAGCCGGCGCCACTGACTCTTTAAAACAAGCCCTTGAAATTTTTAAATCCTTACTCCGGCCAGTTGAAGCAGGTAGCCGAGGCGGCCTTAAGTAATCCAGTCTATTTAATAATATCAACTCGACGGATGATAGACTCATCGCCTATCGACAGGGCGCATTTGTGCCAGTGAATGTTTAACAGCTACAGTAGAACCGGTTTTTACTGGATGTAGCCGGGCATAAAAAGCCTGCTCGGCAAAGCTTGCTTGATTATTATTTTTCCCATAAGTGAAAAGCTGCCAGACTTTCTTAAAAACTGTAGTTGAGGCCTGTGCAAACCCTATGTGTTGAGCTTGTCGAAGCGCGAAATTTCTAGATGAAATGGGGTGCTGATGAAAAAAGCGACCAGCGTCTTAACGACATGGCTTTGTTAACGCGCTCTGTTGCCATTTGTATTGCTGCCTCCCGGGGCTGAAGATTTTGCTCCCGTGAAATTTTCAGGACTTTTTCGGTATTATGTCTGACTTTCTCTTCTATGGTCTGCATTGCAGCCGTTACCGTCGCACCATGGTATTCCATCGCTGCACAGATAACACCGCCCGCGTTGGCGATGAAATCAGGAATACAGATAATGCCCCTTTCAAACAATCGCCTTTCAGCGCCGTGGGTTATAGGAATATTGGCGCCTTCGACGATCAAACGGGTTTTGAGCCGGTGTAAATTGTCTTCATGAATAACGTCGGGACGGGCGGCAGGAATCCAGATATCGCATTCTATGTCGACAATCTTGTTCTGTTCCAGACGTTCTCCATCAGGGTAATCTGCAACACTTTTACCTTCATCTTTAACCTTGAATAATGCGGGGATATCCAGACCTTCCGGGTTGTAGATAGTGCCGCAACTGTCATTGGCGGCGATTAATTTTGCACCTTGTTCAAATAAAAAACGGGCGGCATGTTTGCCGACAGAGCCGAAGCCCTGAATCACGATTCTCGCATTTTTTAAATCAAAATTCTGATAACGCAGCGCAATTTCTGTCGCATGGCGTATACCCCAGCCTGTCGCGCCGATTTCATCCAAAGGAATGCCGCCAAGTTCTCTTGGTAATCCGACGGATCGACCGTTTTCATCCCTGACCCAGGCCATACATTCTTCATCTGTGCCCATATCCGGTGCAAAGATATAAGATTCTTCAATACGCAATGATGCAGCGGCGGCGCGCATGATTTGTTGTTTTTGCTCTTTGGGCATTTTTGGGTCGCCGTAAATAACCATTTTGCCGCCTCCATGAGACAAACCGGCGGCTGCATTTTTAAAGGTCATGGCCCACGCAAGACGAAAACACTCATCAACGCTGACATCCTGAGCTATGCGCACCCCGCCAATGGCGGGGCCCATGGCAACGTTATCTACGACTAATATGCCTTTCAGGCCTGCGGCAGGCTCATAGATATGAATGATTTTCGCAGGCCCTATTTCATCCGCATAATTGAAAAGATCTTGCATCGTATTCCTCTATTTATTCTTATGATATATTAATGGTTGTTATAGTCTTTTTTGAATCAAATATCGACATGAATTGCGTTACTTTAGAGCTGAATAAAAATTTACCGTGATACTGACTTGCTGGATTAGTACATTTTCCAAGGATAAATCGTTATGAGCACTGCCAGGTTCGATACTATTGGGCAATACCTCCTCAAGGGTCTATATGATGCAGGTGTTAAGCATATCTTTGGCGTTCCGGGGGATTATGTGCTCGGTTTTTATGATCTGATGATCAAAAGCCCCATCCAGCATATCGGCACCACGCGGGAAGATTCCGCCGCCTTTGCAGCTGACGGTTATGCGCGCTGTCTGGGTATGGGCGCGCTGGCAGTAACTTATGGCGTAGGCGCTCTGAATACAGTAAATGCAGTTGCCGGCGCCTATGCGGAATCATCGCCTGTGATAATAATCAGCGGAGCGCCTGGCGTGAGTGAACAACGAGATGATCCATTGCTTCATCACCGTTTTGGTCCTTTCACATTCCAGCGCGAAATTTTTGAACGTATTACCTGTGCAACAGCGGTGCTCAATGACCCTGTGATAGCATTTCGGCAGATAGACCATGCAATTGCGGCCGCTCGCCGGTTTTGCAAACCGGTTTACATAGAAATTCCCCGCGACCTGGTCATGGTTGAAGGTCATCCGATACCGGCTGAGGCGACGGAACAGTTTGCCAGCGATGAGACCGCTTTATCGGAAGCAATCGCAGAGGCCACGGAGCTTATGGCCAATTCAGTTTCACCTATGATCATAGCGGGTGTTGAATTGCACCGGCGCGGACTCCAGAGGGTTTTGGTCGAACTCGTTGAACGCGCGCACTTACCCGTTGTAGCCACCTTATCAGGTAAGTCAGTCATTGCCGAACGGCACCCTGCCTATCTGGGTATTTATGAAGGAGCAATGAGTTCGGAGAATGCGCGCTACATGGTGGAGCAATCCGATTTACTTCTTATGCTGGGCGTCACTTTGAATGACATAGATACCGGCATCTATACCGCAAAACTTGATCCCCATCATATGATCCGCGCAGCGCTGAATGAGGTTGTGATCAGCGCCCACCGTTATCCCCGCGTCGGTTTAGCCGATTTTTTAACGGCCCTGTTGCGTTCAATCAAAACTTGCAGCGAAGGCTTCACATTGCCGCCAGTATTATCGGCAGCAAGTGGTTTTCCTGAACCAAACAGGCCGATGACTACTGACCGCTTGATCGGACGGCTCAATCAGGCGCTGAGTCCTGATATGGTCGTAGTTTGTGATGTAGGTGACTGCCTTTTTGCAGCTATCGATTTACGGGTACACGAGCAGAGCGAATTCCTGGCTTCCAGTTTCTATACCAGTATGGGTTTTGCAGTGCCGGCTGCGCTCGGGTGCGCTTGTGCCCGCCCTGACCATCGCGTACTGATTCTGGTCGGAGATGGCGCTTTTCAAATGACCGGCACTGAACTTTCAACGCACGCCTATCTCGGCCTGAATCCTATTGTGGTGGTTTTTAACAATGGCGGTTACAGCACCGAACGCTGCATTCTTGATGGCCCTTTCAATGATATCAGTAATTGGCGTTTCGACCGACTGGGGGAAATCTTTGGTCCACTAAAGGGGTACGATGCCGCTACGGAAGACGCGTTTGAAGAAGCGCTCATTAATTCCCTGAACAACCAAACCATGCCGAGCATTATCAATGTCCATCTTGCGGCCGATGATGCTTCTTCAGCCATGCAACGTCTTGCGGAGCACTTGAAATCCAGGGTAAAAGGCGGAAGCTGAGCGGCACGGGTTCTGTCACAAGTTCATGAATAATTACCCATGCTCCAGAATCAGCTAGATAATCGGGAATAATCGGGGGCTCTATAGAATTAAATGCCTCTCAAGAAAGAGGCTTTAACCATCTGAAATACATATATTTCAGAATGCCCAAGTCGTAGGTTTAGCGTGTTGTACGAACACTCACAAGCATAATCTACAGCGTTCCGGAATTTTTGTGATTTTAAGCCTTATGACTACAGAAGCAGCTATAACAATTCAACAGCTAAGTAAAAGTTATCAGGAATCCGGGCGGCAGCATGAGATTTTTAGCAAATTGGATATGCAGGTGCGGCGCGGCGAGTTTATCGTTTTATTCGGCCGCAGCGGCTCCGGCAAATCGACTTTTCTGAATCTTGTCAGCGGCATTGATCCGCCGGACCGTGGCAAGGTTATCATTAACGGCATTAATCTAACCGGACTTACCGAGCATGAGCGCACGCTGTTTCGCCGGCATCATATCGGCTTCGTATTCCAGTCCTATAATCTGATCCCTACCCTGACGGTTGCGGAAAACCTGCTGCTGCCGCTGGAACTGATCAAGCGCATTACAGTTAAGGATAAAGATAAGGTTGCCGGATTATTGGCCAGGCTGAATTTTGCCGACCGGCTGGACAGTTATCCTGACCGCTTGTCCGGCGGCGAGCAACAGCGGGTTGCGATTGCCCGAGCCCTGATTCATGACCCGGATGTGATACTTGCCGATGAACCGACCGGTAATCTGGATCTGGACACCGGCAAACAGGTTTTGGAGTTGCTGGATACCCTGGTTAAAAAAGCCGGCAAGACGATGATCATGGCAACGCATAGCCAGGAAGTTATCGGTATGGCTGACCGGATTTTTTCAATCCATAACAGGTCATTGGTCAGCCGATGAGTTCAATTCTTGACCGCGCCAGCCGCAATTTTTTATGGCAGCATCCCTGGCAACTGGCACTGGCAATAGTAGGGATAGCGCTGGGTGTGGCCGTGGTAATTTCTATTGATCTGGCGATGGAAAGCTCGCTCACAGCATTTGAACAGGCAGGCAAGGCATTTTCCGGGACGGCAACGCACAGAATTATTGCCGGCGATGGCGGCCTTGATGAACGGCTGTATACCCGGCTCAGAGTGGAGCAGGGTATACAAAAAATAGCGCCCGTCGCCAGTGCTTATGTTCAGTTGACCGAACAAACTGAGGAAAGCTTCAGGTTAATCGGCATCGATCCGTTGATTGAAAAATCGTTGCAGGCGGTCTGGCAACAGCAGCAAAAGGCAAACAAAACCTCTGTTTTTTTAACACGTTTGCTTAGCGAGCCGAATACGGCCCTGATGAGTGAGCAATCTGCGCAGCGCTTGCATCTCAAAATCAATGATGATTTCACTGTTATGGCTGACAGCCGTGAACAGCGCCTAAAAGTCATCGGCTTGCTGGCTCCGGACAATGCCGTTTCGGAACAGGTTTTGGCCAGGCTGTTAATTACCGACATTGCCACAGCCCAGGAGGTATTGGGTTTGTTTGGCCGGCTCAGTTCTATTGAAGTGGTGCTGGATAAAAATCGCCCTGAAATTCTGGCGCAAATAGGCAAGGTATTACCGGCTAATGCGTTATTGATATCGACAGATAGCCAGTCGCAATCGATGAGGGAAATGACGCGGGCATTTTCAATCAACTTGAAAGCAATGGGATTACTTTCACTGTTGGTGGGCATGTTCCTGATTTATAACACCATGACCTTCCTGGTCGTGCAGCGGCGGCGCTTGATCGGCAGTTTGCGTGCAATCGGTGTCACCCGGCGGCAGATTTTCAAGTTGATTATCGGCGAAGCTTTTTTGCTGGCGATAATCGGCACCTTAATTGGAATCGCGCTTGGCATAGCGCTTGGACAGGGTTTGTTGTATCTGATCTCTGAAACCATTAACGCCATTTATTTTCGCATTGATACCACTTCCTTAATGGTTTCGCCTGTACAAATCGGCAAAGGTGTGCTATTAGGCATCGGCGCTACGCTGCTGGCGGTATTGCCTCCCGCCTTCGAGGCAACCCGCTTTTCGCCGGTGACGGTATTGACCCGATCTCAACTGGAATCCGGCAGCCGCCGGTTAATCAAGGTAGCCGGGTTAATCAGTCTGGTATTGATAGCCGGTGGTATGGCTCTGGCGTTTTTTTCCGGAAAAAGTATCAGTTTGGGTCTGGCCAGCATTTTCCTTTTGCTGTTTGGATTTGCCTTGTTAACGCCAAATTTCACCCTGCTGTCTATGCGCTTGATTGAACGATTATTCGGACGTTTTTTAGGTATCTTGTGGCGCCTGCCTCCACGCATGATTTCTGCTGAAATCAGCCGGACCGGGATTGCGATAGCCGCGTTGATGATTGCAGTTGCGGCGACGATAGGCATGGATCTGATGATAGGCAGTTTTCGCCAGACGGTTGCGCAATGGCTGCAAGCCAGTTTGCGCGCCGACCTTTATGTATCGTTGCCGGGTGAAAAAATGACAGCCGATAAGATTCTGGCAGATCATCGCCTGAAGGAAAAACTGGCTGAGCTCCCCAACGTGCAAATGCTCAGCAGTGTGTTGCACACAAAAATCATAACTGATGATGAATTTACTAAAGTGTCCGTGTTTGAGCTGAATGCAAAATCAAAAAAGGGCTTTATTTTTAAACATAAAGTCGGTGATGATCTCTGGAACAGGTTTGAGCAACGACAGACCGTTATCGTAACCGAGCCTTATGCCTATCATCATGATATAAGCATCGGTCAAAAAATCCTGTTACAGACTGCTCAGGGTAATGAACCGTTTGAAGTGATTGGAATTTATGCAGATTACAGTGGCGACCAGGGACATCTGGCGATGAGCCGGCACAATTTTCAACATTATTGGTCTGATTTGGGTTATTCCGGCATTGGCGTTTATGCAAAAGACGGCACTGATTTGCAACAACTGGAAAATCAGCTTAGTAAACTGGTGACGGCTGAGCAGTCGGTTAAATCCGACCGGGCGATTTATAAAGCTTCGATGGAGATGTTTGAACAGACCTTTACCATTACTGAAACCTTGCGCTGGCTGTCGGCAGCTATTGCTTTTACCGGTGTTTTCAGCGCATTGATGGCGCTGCAGTTTGAACGGACACGGCAGTTGGGAATTTTGCGGGCTATAGGTATAACGCCCCGGCAGTTAACAGCGCTGATTTTTGGTGAAACCGGTTTAATGGGGTTAACTGCTGGCCTGTTTGCTATTCCGGCCGGTAATGTCGTGGCTTATGTGTTGATTTTTGTCGTTTACCAACGCTCATTCGGGTGGACCATGGCGTTTTATTTCAATCCATGGGTCATTTATCAAGGTCTGGCCTTGGCCTTTATTGCGGCACTATTTGCCGGAATTTTCCCGGCATTGAAAATGGCGAAGACCAAACCTGCCGAAGCGTTGCGGACAGAATGATGGTTAAGCGAATTTTTCTTCTGCTTGCGATAGCGTTGATCATCTTGCTGTTGATGTTTGGGTGGCAGCCTTTCAAATTTCTCTCTGATATCAAATTGACTCCTGATAATTTTTTCAGTGCAACAGTCTCCAAAAAGGATGATTCTTTCAGTAATATTTTATCCAGGGACGATAAAGGTTTTGCCCGGGCCTTTGAGCCCCGAGAGCTCTCATTCCCGGCTGACCATGGCGCCCACAACGCATATCGCACAGAATGGTGGTACTTTACTGGTAATATTAAAAATGCGTAAAATCAAAAGTTTGGCTATAAATTGACGTCTCCCGGGGTTGTGTTGAATTTATTCACTTTTTCCGTTCGTGGTGAACCTGTCGAACCACATATATGCTTTTTGCAAGTACCTCCAAGGATTAAAAAAGCTTTTTTTATGAATCTTCCAATATCACGCATGAAGTCAATACAGTAATATCTTCATGGTCTTCACAGTCTTCATGGTAAAAATAAATGACATTTTTTGGAATCAGCGCCCGAAAATTCATGCTGTTACTGCTTATTTTATCAGCGTTATTGTTCGGGTTGCTGCAACACCGCCAAGGCAGCGAGCCGGTTCGGACGCTTGATCAGCTAAACTGGTTCAATAACCACGGGGGCAGCTTTATAATCCCGATTGACCAACCGTTATCATTCCCGGAAGACCACGGAGAGCATAGCGGCGTCCAGAAAGAGTTGTGGCAATTCTCGGGCATGCTCCGGGACTGTAAAGGCAAAAACTATGGGTTTCAGGTAACTTTTTTCCGGTTGAATATGGGCAACGACCTGCCCCAGAGGCAATCCGCCTGGGCGAGCAGGAATATCTATTGGGCTCAATTGGCCTATGCTGCTGAAGACGGCGATCGCCTCATTCTCAAACAGCGAACCAGCCGCGATGCTCTGGGCCTTGCGGGCTACCTGTCCGACCATGCCGACCTGCAAAAACTGTGGCTGTACGACTGGCAAGTTCAGGTATTGCAGACACCTGCCGGTCAGAGCAGGTTCATTCTGCAGCTTGCCGATAAAAACGATAACCTGCAGTTGACTTTGCAACCGGTTAAATCGGCAATCGAAATGTCGTTAATAGAGCAAATGAAGTTCTATGGCATCAGCAGATTACTGGCGGAAGGGAGCTTGCAAATCGGCGGTCAATCGCGAACGGTTTCCGGCGTTGCCTTTTTTGACCACGCCTGGGGCAATCTGCCCATAGGCGGCGGTCAGCTGGTCTGGAACCGATTTTTTCTGCAATTGTCTAATAAACAAGAATTAGTTATTTTACAATCCAGACGGCGGGATGGCAGTGGAACGCCGGTCCATAGCGGATATTTGATCGACAGGAACGCCGAAGTTGTTGAATTGAGCAGAAAACAATTTGAGTTGAAAATACTGGAATACTGGGAGAGTCAAAAGACGGGAATTCATTATCCACTGTCGTGGCAGGTAAACATCCCTGATAAAAGGATGACATTGATCATCACCGCGTTGATAAATGACCAGGAAACCAATGATGAATTCGTCAATTGGAGTGGTACAGTCCAGGTCGCCGGCGAAGCCGCAGGCACAAAGGTACAGGGCTCGGGTTTATTACAATTGAGCGGCTATGAGGCTGTACCCTGATAAGAGTTTAAATCCGTTCAGTGCTGTTAATTAAAAATCCTTCCTCCTGAAAGTTATTGACCGAGGGGGAAAAGGGCACCAATTATTACCAATGAACCGTTCCCAATGCTAAAAAACTATTTAACAAAGTTGCTTACCAAAGGCTGTTTGCTGACAGCATTTTTTTTGACAGCTTGCGAGCAAACAGAACCGCCCCAGCCTATTCGCTATGCGCCGACCGGTCCGGTCAGTGCTGAACAACAAAGACCGGGGGATCCCGAAGCCGGTTATCGAGCGCTGGTCAATAACGCCTATATCAGTTGCGGCCCCCCTTATACCGCTTATAGCCAGACCGCGAGCGTGCCGAGACCCGATCAGTTATTAACTGGCAGAACCGGACGCAATAAAGAATTGCCCTATTTTCTGAATGGTATTACCAGTGCCAATGGCGTTGAATTAGTCAGTTCCAACTGTCTGTATTGTCACGCGGGCTATTTTGATGGCAAACTGATCATTGGACTGGGAAATGAATTTCTTGATTTTACCGGTAACAGGACCAGTAGATCAGAGCGTCTGGGCCAATATGTCAAGACCGAAGCGGAAGCACAGCAATGGCGTAAATGGGCAGATCGTATAGCAGCGATAGCGCCTTATATCACCACCGATACCTTGGGCATCAATCCTGCTGTTAATGCGACCCTGGCGTTGATGGCCCATCACGACCGGGAAACTCTGGCCTGGTCTGAGAAGCCATTAATGCAACCGCCAAAGGAAAAACCACTACCTGTCAGTGTGCCACCCTGGTGGCGGATGAAAAAAAAACACGCAATGTTTTATAACGCCGAAGGCAGGGGCGATCATGCACGCCTCATGATGCTGGCTTCAATTTTGTGTACCGATTCTGTAGCCGAGGCCAGAGCTGTGGACCAATGGGCACCTGATATCAGGGCCTATCTGGAGTCGCTTGAAGCCCCCGATTATCCTTATCCAATAAATGATCAATTGGCAACGCAGGGCGCACGGGTTTTTCAGCAGAATTGTAGTGCCTGCCAAGGCAGCTATGGCAAAGACGCTTATTATCCGAATCTTCTGATAGCCTATGAAGAAGTCGGAACAGACCCGGAACTGGCAAAAAAAGCAGTGGGCAAGGAAGGAGAGCGCTATATTCGCTGGTTTAACCAATCCTTCTTTGGCGAAATCGCCCGCGCCGAGCCGGCACCGGGCTATATTGCACCACCGCTAGATGGTGTCTGGGCGACAGCGCCCTATTTACACAATGGTTCTGTGCCTACAATTGAGGCGCTATTAAACAGTCCGGCCCGACCTCGTTACTGGTTATATCCGGAAGCTCCTACCGACTACGATCAACAAACATTAGGCTGGCACATTACCGAAATGGACTATGGAAAAACCGGTGCCAAAAACCCGAAAGAGCTCAAGAGAATCTACGATACTACCCTCGAAGGCTATTCCAACACCGGTCATATTTATGGCGATCATCTCAACGCCGCGGACAGGGCTGCGATCATTGAATATTTGAAATCGCTATAGTACAGCTGGTTGCATACATTCATGACTAGGGAATCATGGTTTTCCTCTATAAAACACCTCTATCCGGAGAGCATGCAAATCCGGGGGAGGCACTCTGAGTCGGTGATGCCATCGGGCCTATAAGGTAATGGAAAAACTCGTTATTGGGAAGGCGCAGTCAGCATTATCGGCACAAAAAATGGTAAGCCAATTTCAGGCCAAGGTTATGTTGAGTTGGCGGGGTATAAATGACGAGGCCCGTAGACCTTTTAATATTATATTGTAGAAGGATCTTTTGATTTGATTATTGTCTGAGTGAGAATTTCACAGATTCTGGCAATTGCCCCCTGGTTTTGAGCAACAAACGCCTTTCCTGTTTCGGCTAATGCCTCTCTGTAGGCCGGCTGTTTATACAATGCCAAAATCGTATTAACGATATCGTTTTCATTTTGACACTGGACCGCCGCATCCTGCCTTAACGCTTTTAAAGCCATTTCTTGGAAATTAGCCATATAAGGGCCAAACATTACCGGAACACCTATCGCCGCCGCTTCCAGAATATTATGTCCGCCCGCCGGCACCATACTGCCGCCGACAAAAGCTATATCCGAGGCTGCATACAGCATCTTTAATTCACCCATCGTATCAGCCAGATAGACATCGGTTTCTAAATTAACCCCCTCCCCCGCTGTGCGCATGACCACATTAAGCTGTTGCTGCTCACACAGTTTTTTTACGTCTGCAAAACGCTCAGGGTGTCTTGGCACTATGACCAATAATAATTCAGGAATTTCCTGTTTTAAAGCTTTATAAATTCGCAGAAATATGACTTCTTCATCTTTATGAGTGCTGGCAATCAGCCATACAAATCGGCCGCCAAATAAACCGGCTTTTAACTGTAGGCCCTGTTCAATGATTGTTTGCGCGATTTCAATATCAAACTTTATGTTGCCTAATGTTTTGACCTTTTCACACTCCGCGCCTATAGAGATAAACCGGTTTGCGTCAGCTTGTGTCTGTGTCGCAATAAGGTTTACTTGTGCTAAAGCGGGACGAACCAAGGCAGGAATTTTTTGATAACCGCGAGACGATTTTTCCGATAGCCTGGCATTGATAATGTATAAAGGAATGTCGTTTTCACCACAGTATGCGAAAAGATTTGGCCAGATTTCGGTTTCCATAATAACCGCCAGCTTCGGCTTAAAACGCAGCATAAACTGTTTGACAGCACAGGGAATGTCATACGGTAAATAGACATGCGCTACGGTTTCCTGCATCGCTGCCTTAACGCGTGCTGACCCGGTAGGTGTGGTCGTGGTAATGAGCAGCTTTACATCAGGTTGTTGCTGTTGTATTTGTCTGACGAGAGGAAATAAAGCCTCGGCCTCGCCTACCGAGACGGCATGAAACCAGATAACACCTTGAGGAAATTTTTTCGGATAGAAACCCAAGCGTTCGCGCCATCGATCGCGGTAGGCAGGTGCTTTAACACTACGCCAGATCAGGCGTAAAAGTACAAAGGGAATTAATAGATAAAAAAGGCAGGAATAAAAAAAACGCATAGTTAAAAGGCGCAAGGTCCAAAAAGCTGACGCTTTCACCTTACGCCTTTAAAAATCACGCTTCAGCTGCTACTTTAATTGACAGTGTTACGACAACATCAGAGTGCAGATTGATGTCGACGGGATAGTCGCCAATCTGACGAATAGCGCCATTCGGCAAACGAATCTGCTGTTTTCTAACAGCAATACCTGCCGCTGTAATAGCATCAGCAATATTATGAGTACCCACTGAACCAAACAATCTGCCTTCGTCACCCGCTTTTTGGGTAATTACGATTTGGAGTTTGCTCAGTTCATTACCCATCTGTTGGGAGGCGTTCAGCTTTTCAGCTGCTGTTTTTTCAAGTTCAGCACGACGCGCTTCAAACTCGGCAATTTTCTTGGCTGTTGCAGCAACAGCTTTACCTTGTGGAACAAGATAGTTTCTGCCGTAACCTGATTTAATGTTAACCTTATCACCCAGGTTGCCCAAGTTTGCTATCTTTTCAAGAAGAATGACTTCCATCTTTTAATCCTCACCTTTCGGTTTTTAACCGGCTATTTATATGCCCTCAGGCGTGCGTTAATTCGATTTTATTTTTCGTAAATTCAGCCAGGAGTCGCTTAGTCCAATCAAGGCAACAAGCAGCATGGCATGGGGTATCAAAAACAGTGTTAAATAGAGCATCGGCACCATATAACGACCCAATTTCATCCCGGCAAACAAGGTATGCAAAACAGCAGTTCCGATTACTGTAAACAAAACAAACAGCAAAATAGTGACATTCCATGCTATTTCGGAGCTTATTCCTGAGCTTGCCAATGCAATCGCTACAACAGCAACACTTGCAAGTGCCAATCTCGGCTGCGAATTCAAAGACAAAAACTCTTGTCTGAAACCACCTGGATTATAGAGATTCGCCTGCCACCATCGACCCAGAAACAAGCCAAACAGCAAACTGAATACTGAACCAGCTGCAACCACGCCCGTCATATAATGAGCAAGCATATCAATAGTATGTTGAATGTCAACAACGGGTGCATCTGGTGGAATCATTTGTGACAGCAGGTTTTTCCACATTGCCGCAGATTCTGGCGCATAGAGATAAAAACCTGCTACGCCCAGTACACCAAGCAATACCGCGATTTCAACAGTTAGAGATAAATTCTGCCCTTCTCGTAACACGATTGAAATTAACCAGACGGGTACCCACAGTACCATCACATAAAGTAATGCAAACTGGTAGTTGCCTAATACTAAAAACCCCAATAGTCCGGCTGCCAAACTGGAGCAGACTAAAATTGTCAATCCTTCAAAAGCGCCTCGCCTTAAAGTAACAAGAGCAACAGAGGCTGAACTTACAATACTTACAGGGGGCAGGGACAGTGATAATAACGCAAGCGAGGAAGCCACTATCATGGCTTGCATCCTTCCTCGCATAATATATGCTGCTAAAAAATTCACTGCCCTCCCCTGTGTTTATTTATGTGCGTCGCAGAACGGCAATAATGCTATAAATCGAGCACGTTTAATAGCGACACATAACTGCCTTTGATACTTGGCGCTGGTTCCTGTAATCCGGCTTGGAACAATTTTGCCAGTTTCAGTAATGTAATCACTCAATAAATCCAGATCTTTATAATCAATCTGTGTGCCACCTTCTGCGCTGAATCGGCAGAATTTTTTGCGTCTGATGTTACGTGCCATAATAATTCTCGTAATCCAATAAGTTAAAAAGTGTTATTCAGGAATGGTTTCGTCAACGTCAAAATCTTTATCAGCATCATCCAAATTAATATCGTCGCTGACATCGCCTGCTACTGGCACTATTACTGCTTCTCTGGCAGCAGCATCTTTCGCTCTGGATTCAGCCGCTTTACTTTCTTCTGCTGTTGAAGCGGCAATGGCTGACGCTTCGGTGATAGCTGCTTTTTGCAGTAAGGTCATGCTGCGCAAAATAGCATCATTAAAGCGAAAGCCACTTTCTAATTCTTCAAGTGTTGCCTGATCGCACTCAATGTTCATCAGTACATAGTGCGCTTTGTGAATTTTTTTGATTGGATAAGTCAAATGCCTACGGCCCCAGTCTTCCAGGCGGTGAATAGCGCCCGATGCAGCTTCGATGGTTGCTTTATAACGTTCAATCATTGCTGGAACCTGAGCGCTTTGATCAGGGTGGACTAAAAAGACAATTTCATAATGTCGCATTATTTTTCCTTCCGGTTAAAAGCCTCCCCTCTCTGTCTTATAAAGAAGGTAAAGCAAGGAGGAGCGGTATGCCCCATAAAACGGATCATTATATAACCTTTTCCAGTTGTTGGAAAACACTAATGTCAGAAGAGCTTACAACTTATCAATTATTGATACCTGGAAAAATAGCATGTGATGACGGAACGGCGCATTGAATATCCAAAATAAAATTGATGGGCCGGCTGTTTATCTTCCGCCAAGCACCTGATTTAAGGCACTGGAAAGATCGGTATATTTAAACCTGAAACCCTGCTCCAGCAAACGTTCAGGCAACACACGCTGACTGCCTAACACCAGTTCTGACATTTCACCGAGCAGCAATTTTAACAGGCTGGCCGGAACAGGGAACAGCGCTGGACGCTTTAAGCACTGTGCCAGCATCCTGGTAAATTTATGATTGGTAACAGGATTCGGCGCTGTTGCATTATACGCGCCTTGCATGGAAGCATCGGCTATCATCTTTTGGGCGATTGCGATCCAGTCTTGACGATGGATCCAGGACATCCATTGCCGTCCATTACCCAAACGCCCGCCCAAACTTAAACGAAAAGGCAGCAACATGCGTTGCAAAATACCACCGCCTTCGCCAAGCACTAATCCGGTTCTGATCAAGCAGACTCGAATGCCGAATTGTTCAGCATTTTTTGCCGCATCCTCCCAATCGGCACAGAGTTGATGCGAAAAATCATTTCGGGGGGCAGATTGCTCGGTTAATACAATATCGCCTTGATTACCATAATAGCCGATAGCAGAGCCGCTGATTAACAGATCAGGCTTAACTGTCATGCGAGCAATGCACGCTATCAGCTGCTCAGTCAAACCGATTCGACTTTCCCTGATAACCTGTTTACGTGCATCACTCCAGCGGGGGCCAAAAACAGGCGCACCGGCAAGATTGATAATAACCTGATAAGTATCTTCAGGGCCAAGCTGGTCGAGATTGCCCAGTGCGTAAATACCCTGCCCGCAAATCTTTTCTACCGAACCCGGACTGCGGCTTAGAACGGTAACTTCAAACCCCTGCTCTGCCAGGCTTCGAGCCAATGCGCTGCCAATAAAGCCAGTGCCGCCAGTGATAAGTACTTTCATTATTGTGCCCTCATAGATAGTAAACACGCCAAAAAATTTCAACCAGGAAGTTAACTGCTTTGATTCATGCGCAATAACCTCACGAAAATTTCATAATTAATGCTCAACCTACTAATAAAATATCAGGTTTCTGTTGATGGCTTGAAGATATTTGGTGAGAGGCCAAAAAATTCAAACTATTGTACAAGTTTTGTACACATATAAATTGATATTTGCCTTTGCAACTTGTAAGTTAGCGAACTGTTTTTTCATTTTTGATTGTCTTTAGTAAAATCTGTCGATCCGACTGACAAAAACTGACAGTTCCTCCTCTATAACCTTCCCAAGTCATCTAAAAGGAGGGGCTTTTTGTTAAATGTACGATATTGCAGATGAATGACATAACATTAAAATGGCAGGTATAAAAAAACAACGTTAAAACCGGCACTCTGTCAAAATGAATAGTATTGATTATATTGTCTGTATAATTTTAGATGGATCCCCTCTATAAAATTTCACTAATAATATGAAAAAGTTATCGGCACTCATTTTTGTTTTTTTAACAAGCTGCACTGGAATTCCGGATGGCCTTACCGCCGTTGACGGTTTTGAAGTTAAACGCTATCTGGGTACATGGTATGAGATAGCTCGATTGGATCACCGCTTTGAAAGGGGGTTGAATAATATTTCGGCGACTTACACATTACGCGATGACGGCGGCATTAATGTGCTGAACAAAGGCTGGAACCAGGATAAAGGGGTATGGGAGCAGGCAGAAGGCAAAGCCTATTTTATAGATCAACCTGACAAAGGCAGATTGAAAGTATCCTTTTTCGGTCCGTTTTATGGAGCCTATAACATCATCGCGCTGGACAAAGAGAACTATGCCTATTCGATGATAACCGGGCCAAACAAAACCTATTTCTGGATATTATCCCGAACCAGACAACTGCCGGAAGCGACGATAAAAGCATTAATTGATCAGGCTAAACAACAGGGATTTGCTACTGACAAGCTAATTTTTGTCAGCCAGGATTAGCTGGTATCTACAGTGAAATAAGGGCTATTTTTTGAAAGCACCAAAACCAGGCTTGATTTATTTATATTCGACCGAGTATACGTTGAACTATTTAAAAGCACCTAAGTTTAGTGGCCGTAAAAAGCTTATACACGACCCTGGTTAAATAACTGCTTAACCCAAGCGAAACAATTCTTTCATCAAGAGTTCGACACTCCAGGCTACCAGCAAGCTAAAGATTACCATTGTCAGTGATGTATAGATGATACTGGAAGTATTTAACCAGTCATTTTTGTGCGTTTGTTTGTTCATGGCAGTCAGCCCTCAATAACTATCAAAGGCTTATTCTGAATACACCATGTTAAAGTATGATGACGCTTTTAT
>JAGXGJ010000113.1 GCA_024636875.1 Methylococcaceae bacterium
GACAACTCTTCCAGAGCCCCCCATTTCGCTACGCCCCCAAAAACATATTTGCTTATATTAAGCATCGATTATCGTCGGGCTTGTCCAACAACCGGATAAGATTGTGGTTCGCTTTGCTCACACAATCTATCCTTATTCGTTCATAAAAGCTTTCGCAAAAATAGCGACTCCCCGCGTTGTTTGGCGGCTTTGAAACGATCGATAAGCTTTGTTTCAGTAAACAGCAAGCTTAAATTGGTGGTGAACCTGAGCATTATAGGAGCCAAAGTTGGTAAAGCGACCTTTGTAATACCCTCATCCTAACCCTCTCCCAAAGGGAGAGGGTACTTTGTGTCGCTTTACCAACGTCGGACTCTATAGACTTTAGCAAACAGTTTGATCAAGGTGGACGGGTCTTGTTCCAGATAGCCATGACTACCATGCAGCTGCATCAGCTGCGCCGCCAGACCTGACATTGGCATGGCAGCGCCCTGTTTGGCGGATAAATCAATGGCCATGGTCAGGTCTTTCAACAAGGTTTTAACGCGCCATTTGATCGGTTCAAAGGTCTCGCCTGCCATTTCCGGGCCAACGATTTGCAAGGGTCTGGAGTCGGCAAAACCGCCTGCAAGCGCTTACGGTATTTGTTCTGCAGCCACACCGGATTGTTTGGCTAGCGCCATCATTTCGGCTATTACCAGTACATTGCAACTGACTATCATCTTGGAGCAATTTATCATTCATCAGCCTCCAGCATTTTCAGCATTTCTTCCCGAATCTGATTCTGCTTGTCCGGGCCGGTGATAGGATGTAGCTGCTGGTCTGTGACATAAAACATATCTTCGGCGCGGCTGCCTATCGTGGTTATTTTTGCGCTTTGCAGATTTATATTTTGTTGAATAAAAGCGCGCCCTATTTTCGATAAAAGGCCTGCGTGGTCCGTTGTGATAAGCTCTATGACGGTATACCGGTTTAATGGGTCTGAGAGAAAGTTGATTCTGGTAGGGATTGGAAAATGTTGGGCTTGTCTTGATCTTGATTGACGATGGATATTTATGTAGCCTTTTGCTTCTCCATGCAACAGGTTATTGCGGAGTGCTGTACAGATATGTGACGCTCTAAATAACTCATTGATCGGTTCCCCTGTCTGTTCAAGTACCTGAAAACTGTTAAGCACATAGTTGTCCTGGGTGGTTATGATTCTGGCATCAAGAATGGTAAGCCCCAATTGATCGAGGGTGGCGGTGCTAATTGAAAAGATAGGACCTTCGTCTTTGGTGTAAACAAACACTTCCGCACTGCCGCGGTGGGTTTGCGGGCGCAGCAATACCAATGGCAGATCGGCTTCATTGGATGAGGCAATAGCCATAGTGTGCCAGGCTATTTCATCTGCCGAATAGCGCAAAAAATAATCATCACTGGTGTGTTGCCATGAGGCTTTAATTACCGCTTCGGACATGCCGAGTTTAATTAGCTCATCTTTGGCTTCCTGTTTATTTTCGCGCAGGCGATCAGCCAGGGCTGCGGGATTTTGCAGTCCACGGCGCAGGGCGTTGTGAGTGGCTGAATAAAGTTCTTTTAGTAACGAGTCTTTCCAGGCGTTCCATAACTCGGGGTTAGTTGCACGTATATCAGCTACAGTTAATAAGTATAAGTGATTAAGATATTCGACGCTGCCGACTAGTTGTGCAAATTCATGGATGACATCCGGATCGCTGATGTCTTTACGCTGGGCTGTCATTGACATAATCAGATGGCTTCGAACCAGCCATGTGATCAATTTGATGTCATGAGCGGAAAAATCATGTTGGATACAGAAATTCCGGGCGATGTCTTCGCCTATAGCGGAATGATCTCCATTTTGGCCTTTGGCAATGTCATGAAAAAGGGCGGCAAAATATAAAATTTCAGGTTTTGCAATCAATAGAAAAACAGTATTGCAGAGAGGAAACTCATCGTTGTGTTCTTCTAATGAAAACCGGCGTAAATTACGGATAACAAAAAGAGTGTGTTCATCTACCGTATAAATGTGAAACAAGTCGTATTGCATACGGCCGACGATGTTGGCAAAGCTGGGTAAATAAGCTGCTAACACGCCATACCGATTCATGCGTCTTAATTCATGGGTAAGGCCGCGCGGCCTGCGAAAAATTTCTATAAAAAGACGATTAGCGGTTTTATTTTCGCGAAACGCATCGTCGATCAAATGCAGGTTTTTGCGGAT
Source organism: Methylococcaceae bacterium (assembly GCA_024636875.1). Classification (GTDB taxonomy): domain Bacteria; phylum Pseudomonadota; class Gammaproteobacteria; order Methylococcales; family Methylomonadaceae; genus JAGXGJ01. The sequence continues at coordinate 2,204 of JAGXGJ010000113.1, forward strand.
TAGGCGTATGGTGGTGGCTCTGATGCCTATAAGCGAAGCGTTCAGTTGCATGTCTAAAAAGACTTCAAGTAAAGCCATCGGGTATTGTTCGAATATAGACTCGTCTACCGCTTCAAGATAGCCATTAATGGCTATAAATTTATCGTTAATGGGGGTTACTTTGCACGCCATTTCCCCGGTCACAAAGCGTTCATTAAATAATTGCAGCAACATTTCATTGAGCCGTTCAAGTCCTTGTACGGTTTTAAAATAAAACTGCATAAATTGTTCGACATCCTGATTATAATGTTGATGCTCGGTGCTGAAGCCAAATTGCTGAGCAAGGTCACGTTGATAATCAAAAATGAGTCTATCTTCTGCCCGGTTGGTTAAAAGATGCAAGGCATAACGAATCCGCCAAAGCACATCACGTGCAGCAAGCAGTTCCGCATATTCGGATTCAGGCAGGAAGCCGTATTTAATCAGTTCCTTGAGTGTTGATGAATTGTAATGACGTTTAAATACCCAGGCGATGACTTGCATGTCCCGCAATCCACCGGGGCCTTCTTTAATGTTGGGTTCAAGGTTGTAGGCGGTGTCGTGGAATTTGGCATAGCGTAGCCGTTGTTCTTCCATTTTGGCAGCAAAAAATTGATCCGATGGCCAGATCTTATCAGGTGTAATTCGTAATTTGAGTGCCTCATAAAGTGACGAATTGCCGGAAACAAGGTTGATTTCCATCAGGCTAGTCATCGTCGTTTGATCGTCAAGGGCGGCAGTGACGCATTCATTGATGGTGCGTACGCTGTGTCCCGGTTTTAGTCCAATATCCCAAAGGAAAGTAAACAGGTTTGCCAGCGCTTCCTGATAAGGAGCAGTGTCGTCAGAATCCAGTAGAATGATAATATCAATATCAGAATGGGGAAATAATTCCCTTCTGCCGTAACCGCCAACGGCACACAAGCTGAGCTGCTGAGCGTGTGTGCCGAGAAAATGTTGCCAGCAGCAGTTCAGAATCAAATCAATAAAGTCTGATTTTTCTTTGAGGAGATCTAAAACTGATTGGTGCGGGTCAAATTTTAGTTTTAACTCAATATCTTTTTGCTTTAGGAAGTGTTTAAATTGCAACAGGCTGTCTGGTTTTCCAAAAAGTTCGGAGTTAATATAACTTTCTAGCGAGATCATAGTTCTTCCTGACGTAACGTCAAGATCTCATAACCATTAGCGGTTACTAAAATAGTGTGTTCAAATTGCGCAGACAGGCTTCGGTCTTTGGTGACTGCCGTCCAGCCATCAGCCAATACTTTAACATCACGCTTGCCCAGATTAATCATGGGCTCAATGGTTATTATCATGCCGGCTTCAAGAATCTCCCCTGTTCCTGCTTTGCCATAATGCAGTACTTGCGGCTCTTCATGAAAGCTTTTACCAACACCATGTCCGCAAAATTCCCTGACTACAGAGTAACGATTGGTTTCGGCATGTTTTTGTATGGCATGGCCAATATCGCCTAAGCGGGCGCCTGCTTTAACTTGTTTAATGCCAAGGTACAAGGATTCCTGAGTTATTTTAATCAGACGTTTTGCGTGTTGACTGATTTCGCCTACGCAGAACATTTTACTGGTATCCCCGTGATATTCGTCTTTAATGACAGTAATATCTATATTAACGATATCGCCTGATTTTAATCTTTTTTCGCTAGGTATGCCGTGGCAAACCGTATAGTTAACCGAAGTGCAGATGGATTTTGGAAAACCACGATAATTGAGTGGGGCAGGAATGGCATTTTGTACATCGACAATATAATCGTGGCACAGTTTGTCGAGTTGATTAGTGGTTACCCCGGCAACGACGTAGGGCTCAATCATTTCCAAAACTTCACCAGCCAGTCTTCCGGCAACACGCATTTTTTCAATTTCACTTTCAGTTTTAATAATGATGCTCATCGGAGGTTCAAGGCAAAAGGTTCAAGACATAAGACTCAAGGCAAAAGGGTCAGGTCACAAGTGGTTCGATATTGTACCATTTGCCTTTTGTCCTTCGCCTTGAGCCTGTGATATTAGATTTTAACAGAGATTGGCTTGTTGTAAAAAGTGTTTTATGGTATAAAGCCAAGTTCATTTTTGTAAAAAATACTCACGCTTATCGTCACGTTTGGTAGGGTGCTGACTGCACTTGTTGCAGTTGGTTATCAGTCGGGATAGGTGGAGGCGTAACCCAACCCGGAATAAAATATTCCGACTTAAAAATTTAGGAGAAATTAATGGCAGCAGTATCTATGCGGCAAATGCTTGAAGCGGGTGTTCACTTTGGGCACCAAACTCGTTATTGGAATCCGAAAATGGCAACATTCCTATTCGGTGCCCGTAACAAGATCCATATCATTGATTTGGAAAAAACGCTTCCAATGTTTAATGACGCTATGAATTATCTGGGTCAGATGACAGTAAACAAAGGTACTATCCTGTTTGTCGGCACCAAAAAGGCAGCGCGCAAAGTGGTTGCGGAAGAAGCAAAACGCTGTGGAATGCCTTATGTAAATCATCGCTGGTTAGGCGGCATGATGACCAACTTCAAAACCATTAAGAAATCGATTAATCGTCTTAAAGAATTGGAAGTCATGAAGGCTGATGGTACGCTTTACCAACGTTTCGGAAAAAAAGAAGCGTTAGGTATGGAGCGTGAACTGGAAAAGCTGGAACGCAGTCTCGGCGGTATCAAGGATATGAAGGGCGTTCCTGATGTGATTTTCGTCCTGGATGTCGGTTATGAAAAAAATGCCATCAGTGAGGCAAAAAAATTAGGCATTCCGGTTGTTGGCGTTGTTGACTCTAACAATTCACCTGAAAAAATTGATTATGTCATTCCGGGCAATGACGATTCAATCCGCGCGGTTAAACTTTACTGTGAAAGCGTTTCTGCGGCAGTGATGGAAGCTAAGACAGCAGGTTTGGGATTATCGGCAAAGTCTGATGATTTTGTTGAAGAAGCTGCGGTAGAATAGCTATAAATTAATTCTTTACAGGTTTCCTGTGAGGTGAAAAGTTAGATTAGGCCAAAAAACGCCTCCTCACGGGGGCGTTTTTACAGTGATGATATATTGAGGAAAATCAAAGAATGAGTATTACAATCAGTGCAGGAATGGTTAAGGAACTGCGTGAAAGAACGGGCTCCGGTATGATGGAGTGCAAAAAAGCGTTGGTTGAAGCGAATGGTGACATGGAGTTGGCTATTGAAAATATGCGTAAATCCGGTTTAGCCAAGGCCGATAAAAAATCCGGTCGTATTGCCGCTGAAGGCATTATCGGTGTGAAAGTCAGTGAAAATGGCAAAGCCGCGGTGATTGTCGATATCAACTGTGAAACAGATTTTGTCGCCAAAGCGGATGATTTTGTAAATTTCGTTGATAGCGTAACCATCGCTTTGCTGAATGCGGAGGGCATTGAAACAGAAGAACAATTGCTGGCAATGCCGCTGGAGGGCGGCGTTACTGTTGACGAAATGCGCCGTGGCTTGATTGCCAAATTGGGCGAAAACATTACGGTCAGACGTTTTGAAAAATTTAAACCGGTTGACGGCGGCACAGCCTGTTATTTACATGGCAATAAAATTGGTGTGATTGTTGAATTGGCGACGCCTGACCAGGAATTAGGTAAAGACATTGCCATGCATGTTGCGGCCAGCAAACCCAATTATGTTTCTGAAGAGCAAGTACCTGCAGAAACGATTGAGAAAGAAAAAAAAATTTTCCTGGCTCAATCTGCGGAAAGCGGCAAGCCGGCAAATATCATTGAAAAAATGATTGCCGGACAGATCAGAAAGTTCTTGGCTGAAGTAACCTTGTTAGGCCAGCCTTTTATTAAAGACGATAAAATGACGGTGGGTAAGCTGGTCTCATCAAAAGGTAATAAAGTTATTCGTTTTACCCGTTTTGATGTAGGCGAAGGCATAGAGAAAAAAGAAGAAAATTTTGCCGAAGAAGTGATGGCTCAAGTTAGAGGGCATTAAGGCGAAAGCAAAAATATCGTAACTATTCAACAGTAAATCCAAACGCCACAGATTCACAGATTAAACTTATGAAATATTCAAGAAAGAAATATCCGTTAAAAAAATCTGTGATTCTGTGGCAACAATATACCAACTGAGCAGTTACAAAATTTCGTTTTGCACCTTTATAGCTAATAAAACCCTAAAAACTATCTACCAAAAAACCATGACTAAACTGATCTGCCAGAGAATTTTGCTTAAGTTAAGTGGTGAGGCTTTGATGAGTGAGACAGGCGGCAGTATCGATGCCGATATTGTTAAACGTCTCGCCACTGAAATTAAAGAATTATGTGATGTTGGAATTCAGATTGGCCTGGTTATCGGCGGCGGCAATATTTTGCGTGGTGCTGAAAAAGCGGCAGAGGGCCTGGACAGGGTTACCAGTGATCAAATGGGAATGCTGGCTACGGTCATCAATGCCTTGGCAATGCAGGATGCGCTGGAATATTTAGGACAGCAAGTCAGAGTGATGTCGGCATTAAAAATCAATCAGGTCTGTGAAGATTATATTCGCCGCCGGGCCGTCAGACATTTGGAGAAGGGCCGGGTGGTCATCTTTGCCGCGGGCACGGGTAATCCTTTTTTTACTACCGATTCAGCAGCCAGTCTTAGAGCGATTGAAATCAATGCAGAGTTGATGATAAAAGCCACCAAGGTCAGAGGCGTTTATTCAGCTGATCCTGAAAAAGTCAAGGAGGCTGTGTTTTATCCACGTTTAACCTATGATGAAGCGCTTGATCAAAGACTTAATGTAATGGATGCAACAGCTCTGGTGTTATGTCGTGATAACAATGTACCTATGCGGGTAATGAATATTTTTGAAAAAGGCGCTGTTATGAGGCTGATGACGGGCGAAGAGATTGGCTCTCTAATTCAACGAGGAAAATATTAATGATGAGTGATATTCAACAAGATGCTGCAACCCGAATGGGCAAGAGTATAGATGCGTTAAAGCATGAATTCTCAAAAATAAGAACGGGGAGAGCTCATCCCAGTTTGTTGGATCAAATCAGTGTTTCATACTATGGTACAGAGTCTTCATTATCACAGGTTGCCAATATTGCCGTAGAAGATGCGCGCACACTAACGATAACACCCTGGGAAAAAGGCATGGTGCAGGCGATTGAAAAAGCCATTTTGAAATCGGATCTTGGTTTGAATCCGGCCACAAACGGTATGGTTATTCGTATTCCATTACCGCCACTGACGGAAGAGCGGCGTCGCAGCCTGGTTAAAGTTGTTAAGCATGAAGCAGAAAATGGTCGTGTAGCGATCAGAAATATTCGCCGCGATGCCAATTCAGAAATAAAAGAGGCCTTAAAGGAAAAAATGATTTCTGAAGATGAAGCGCGTGCAGCCGAAGAAAAAATTCAAAAATTAACTGATCAGTATGTTAAGGAAGTGGAAAAATTACTGGAAGCAAAAGAGGCCGATCTGTTATCAATTTAACAGGGACTTACTAATGCCTGCCGAAGCTAGTGCTATTTTGGAATCCGATTCTGACAATCCCCGGCATATTGCCATCATTATGGATGGCAATGGCCGATGGGCGCAAAAACGGTTTATGCCCAGAGCCGTCGGTCATCAGGCTGGTGTTAAAGCGGTAAGAAAAATTGTAGAGTATTGCGCCAAACATAAGATCGAAGTTTTGACCTTATTTGCTTTTAGCAGTGAAAACTGGCGGCGTCCGGAAGCAGAAGTTTCACTGCTGATGGCACTGTTTATGGCAACCCTGCAAAGGGAAATCAACAAACTTGATCGTAATAATATCCGTTTGCGCTTTATAGGTGATAGAACTGCATTTTCCGATAAGCTGCAACAAAAAATGGCCGAAGGAGAAGCGAAAACTCAAGATAATACCGCTTTAACTGTGGTTGTGGCAGCAAATTATGGCGGCCACTGGGATATGTGTCAGGCTTTTCAGAAAGTGATGGAAAAAATGTCTGCAGGGGAATTGATAAATCAAAAGATCAGTGAAGAGTTGATCAATCAACATTTATCAACAGCCGGTCTGCCCGAGCCCGACCTGTTTATCAGAACAGGCGGCGAACAACGCGTCAGCAATTTTATGTTGTGGCAATTGGCTTATACAGAATTGTATTTTACAAAAACGCTCTGGCCAGATTTTGACCAGAATTCACTTGATGAAGCTATTAATAGCTTTAAAAACCGGCAACGGCGTTTTGGCCACACGAGTGAGCAAGTTCTTAATAAATCCGTCACTTTATAACTTTTAAACCTGAATTTACAAAATGTTAATACAGCGAATTATAACCGCATCAATCCTTGCTGCCCTGATTGCACTGGCAGTGTTCAAATTACCGACGGACTATTTTTCATTACTAATCGGGTTGATTGCTCTTTTGGCTGCGTGGGAGTGGAGCAACCTTGCCGGAGCGACCTCAGCGCTTAAGCGTGTATTTTTTCTGCTGGTACTGATCCTGCCAATGCTAGGTATTTATTTTTGGACGCAATTTCTTGAAGTGCTTGCTCAAGCGACTGACTGGCCGGATGTCAGGAATTATTCAGGTGTGCTGGAATGGCTGGTTATACCGCCGGTGCTATTCTGGATAGTGGTCATGATTTTAATCAGAAATACACCCTTGGGTCTGCTAAATCTGAAAGTGGGAATCCGATATAAATTATTGATCGGCTGGTTTGTTTTGCTGGCAGCCTGGATGTTTTTGAGTCGACTGAGAGTTTTCTATGGCACTGAAATAACAATGTATTTTCTGATTCTGATTTGGGCTGCGGATATTTCAGCCTATTTTGCCGGGAAGAAGTGGGGTACAACCAAGCTGGCGCCTGAAATTAGCCCGGGTAAAACAGTTGCCGGAATGTATGGCGCTCTAGTCTCGGGCTTGATTTGTGCAATTGTCTTAAACCTGTATAACCTCAAATATGGTTTTAATCTTATGGTTGCAGTTGATTTTGTTTTGCTGTCCATGCTGACGGTGCTGATTTCCATTTATGGTGATCTGTTTGTCAGTATGGTCAAGCGTCAGTGTGGCGTAAAGGACAGCGGTTCATTGCTGCCTGGTCATGGCGGTATTCTGGATAGAACAGACAGTATGCTCGCAGCCATTCCATTTTTTTATGCGGGGATCTTTTTAATCTCCAGGGCTGTTTCATGAAAGGTATATGCATACTCGGGGCGACAGGCTCTATCGGTGTCAGCACTTTAGATGTCGTCGCCAGACATGCCGACCTATACAGGGTCGTGGCATTAACGGCTAATAACAATATTGACTTGCTGTACGAACAATGCCTGGAGCATCATCCTGATTATGCCGTCGTAGTCGATGAAAACAGCGCACAGCTATTCAAGGAAAAACTTAAAAATTCGACAGTCCCCGATATCATGGTTTTGTCAGGAGTCAAATTTCTGGACTACGTTGCGACGCTGGACAGTGTTGATTCAGTCATGGCAGCAATCGTAGGTGCTGCGGGCTTGTTGCCTAGCCTGGCTGCGGCAAAGGCGGGCAAAACAGTTTTATTAGCCAATAAAGAAGCCCTGGTCATGTCCGGCGATATTTTTATGCAGGCTATTGCGGAGTCAGGAGCGCAGTTATTGCCCATCGATAGTGAACATAATGCTATTTTTCAATGTATGCCTGCCGGCTATAAATCCGGTATGCAGACGAAACAGGCCAGACGTATTTTATTGACCGCTTCGGGTGGGCCATTTCGGGAAATGCCGATAGCTCAACTAGCCACTGTAACACCCGATCAGGCTGTAGCTCACCCGAATTGGGATATGGGCAGAAAGATTTCTGTGGATTCGGCAACCATGATGAATAAAGGCCTGGAAATGATTGAGGCCTGTATTTTATTCGCGATGACCCCCGATCAGATACAGGTTGTTATTCATCCGCAAAGCGTTATCCATTCGATGGTAGATTATGTTGATGGCACCGTGTTGGCGCAAATGGGCAATCCGGATATGCGTATTCCAATTGCTTATTCAATGGCATGGCCAGAACGGTTTGATTCTGGCGTTGAACCTTTGAATATTTTTGATGTCCGACAAATGGATTTTGAAGAGCCAAATCTGGAACGTTTTCCCTGTTTACGTCTCGCTTATGAGGCCATTAACAAAGGCGGCATTATGCCAACTGTTTTAAATGCTGCAAATGAAGTAGCCGTGGATGCCTTCTTGAACGAACAGACACGTTTTACCGATATTCCTGTTATTATCGAGCGCTGTATGGAAAAATTTGAAGTCAAGCCAGCCAATACCCTTGACATCGTTCTGGAGGCGGATCGACAGGCCAGGCTGGTTTCCAGACAAATTATTACCGAGCTTGATCATTAATGGATTTGCTGCATACACTGTTTTATTTCGCCATTGCCATCGGTGTTCTGGTTTCATTTCATGAGTTTGGGCATTTCTGGGTGGCGCGTAAAGCCGGGGTAAAAGTACTTCGATTTTCTGTCGGCTTTGGGAAGGTTTTATGGTCCTATCAGAAAAACCCTGAAACGACAGAGTATGTTCTATCTGCGATTCCACTGGGCGGCTATGTCAAAATGGTCGATGAGCGGGAAGGCGAGGTTAAAAAAGAAGACTTGCCATTTGCTTTCAATCGACAGTCCTTGTCGGCCAGAACGGCGATAGTCGCGGCTGGCCCGCTGTTTAATCTGATGCTTGCTGTTGTTTTATTCTGGAGTGTTCTGGTTATTGGCGAAACCGGTGTAAAACCCATACTCGGAGCGGTAGAGCAAGGAACATTAGCGGCTACAGCCGGTTTTGTTGAAGGCGACCAGATTATTTCAGTTAATGACAAGCTGACACCGACCTGGAGTGAAGCCCTTGGCGTAATATTCGCCTCGGCACTGGATGGTGATCGGGAGATCAATGTTACCGTTAAAAACCTTGATGATCAGCCTTACGTCAGGCTATTGAAGATTGCTGAAAGCGACACTCAGAACCCTGACATATTGTATGAACACCTGGGTTTTAAACCTTGGTCGCCGAAACTGAAACCGATCATAGGGAAGGTACTTCCTGACAGTGCCGCATTGGCTGCCGGTTTGCGCCCGGGAGATTTGATTGTGAGCGCGGATGGCACCGCTATAGATGAGTGGATGCAATGGGTGGTCACTGTAAAAAATCACCCTGGCGTTGCTATAAATCTGGTTATAGAGCGTGATGGTGTGCAGTTACCCTTAACTATTACACCAAAAAGTGTGCAATCCGGACAGAAAACAGAAGGCAAAATAGGCGCATCCGTATTGGTTCCGGAAGAGTTGATAAAATCAGTCAGTATTGAATACTCATTATCGCCTCTGGCAGCAATACCGGTTGCCCTGGAAACCACTTCTTATTACGCTGTTACAACCTTAAGAATGATGGGCAGAATGCTGATTGGCAAGGCTTCTGTAAAAAACCTGAGCGGTCCGATCAGTATTGCCGAGTATGCAGGACAATCAGCGGATATGGGTCTGGCGCCATTCCTGAAATTTATGGCGCTGGTCAGTGTCAGTCTAGGGGTATTGAATTTATTGCCGATACCCGTGCTGGATGGCGGTCATTTACTGTTTTATGCCCTGGAAGCCATTAAAGGCCGCCCTGTTTCAGAGAAAATTCAAGTCTTCTTTCAACAAATCGGCATTGCCTTGCTGGTGTCGTTAATGGCATTGGCTATGGTTCTGGATGTTCAACGATTATTTAATTAAGCCAGGCGCAAGGCTAGGGTTTTTAGTCTTTAAAAATTTATTTAGGTAATCACGAGAAAAACATGAGAAAAGTTATTAAGGTTGCTGCGTTTTTTCTATTCGGTTTGACGCTTCCTGTCGCAAACGCCGATGAGTCAGCCATCAAACAAGCTATGGCCAAGTCGATGCCATCGGTGAAAATTGATTCCATTAACCCTTCTGAAGTTAAAGGTCTTTATGAGGTTATCGTTGGCGCTAATATCTTTTATGTTTCCGAAGATGGTAAATATTTGCTACAGGGGCGCCTCGTCGATGTGGCTGCCCGCAAGGATTTAACGGAAGAAAAATTGAGCGGCACTCGAAAACTGGCCATTGAAAAAATCGGTCAGAACAATATGATTGTGTTCAAGCCAAAAATAAAAAAATATACGGTTACCGTCTTTACCGATATAGATTGCGGGTATTGCCGTAAACTTCATTCAGAAATTGATCAATATTTGGCAGAAGGCATTACTATTCAATACCTGTTTTTCCCAAGGGCAGGTAAAAATTCAGATTCCTACAATAAAGCCGTATCTGTCTGGTGTGCTGATGACCGCAATGCAGCTTTAACAGCTGCGAAAAAAGACCAACAAGTACCGTCTAAAACCTGTGATAATCCGGTCGATGAACATATGCAATTAGGTGAAGATTTTGATGTCAAGGGCACGCCTATGATCGTAACAGAGAAAGGCAATATCTATCCAGGCTACCTCCCGGCAAAACAATTGGCTGAAGCGCTGGAAAGTGAGAATGCTTCGAAATAAATCTTGCAGCATTGCCCAACCAACAATACTGAAATCAGTTATAGCTCTGATTTCAGAATTTTGAATTTTTGCGATGCTATGCCACTGTGCGCCTAATACTTGTTGTTACTTCTTTTCCTTTGCGGATTCTTCAGATTCCGAGATGACTGCGGAATAGCACTCTACCATGCTCTCAGTGTAGTTGGTATGGGCATCGCTAAGCGCTTGTGCAGAGCCAAAATCATTGCGTAATTCTTCAATCGCCTTTTTAGGATCGGGAGAATTGGACAGGTTGAGCATTTTTGTATAGTTGCGATAAGCGGTCAAGCGTTTGGGGTCGAGAGGGAAAATCCCCGGCATTTTTTGTGCGGTTTGTTCTATGACACATTTGGTCATGTGCTCAGGGGCTATTTTATAGTCCTTAATATCTTGTTCTTTCTGCATTTGTTCTAACACGGCTTGTTCATATTGATTTTTATCAGCACAGGCCGGGAGTAATAATACAGACAGAGTGATTAATAGCAGTTTTTTCATGCGCGAGTTACCATTTTGATGATATAAAAAGTGGATGCAACAGCTGATATTATACCCTTATATAAATGCTATAAAAAAAAAGCTCACATTCTTTTCAACTCGATGCTTGTTTACATCTCCTTTATCGCTTGAGCTATCCAGTTTTCAACCTCTGCATTGATTTCTGCCGCTTTGCGTCCTTTGCTTTCGATCGCCGGGCCAATTTTTACTTTGATAGTTCCGGGATATTTTAAAAAGCTGTAGCGTGGCCAGAAATTGCCGGCATTATGCGCGACAGGGATAACGGGAAAGCCCGATTTTTGCGCTAACATTGCGCCGCCGATACTGAATTTCCTGATTTCACCGGGTGCTGTACGTGTGCCTTCAGGAAATACAATCACCCATAAACCCTCATTTAAATAAGCTGTGCCTTTTTCCAGTAAAATGCGCATTGCAGCACGTCGGTTTTCCCGGTCTATCGCTATGGATTTTAGTGTGCCCAGGGCCCAGCCCCAAACCGGAAACCAGACCAGGGAGCGTTTTAACAAAACAACCTGGGGCGGGAGAATATGTCTTAATGCAAGTGTTTCCCAAGCTGACTGATGGTTGCTTAATACGATCGCTGCCTGATTTTTACCGATATGTTCCAGTCCCTCAACTTCATAGCTGAGACCGCAAAAAAATTTCGACATCCATAAAACCAGTTGGCACCATAGTGCGGAAATTTTATAGCGGATTGTGAAATTGAAGGGCCTCAATAACAGGATTAACAGGCCGGCTACCGTAACGCTCGAAAAGACGCCAATGAACAATAAAGTCGAGCCCAAATAATTTTTGGGTTTATTTTTCTGAGGTGATGTGTTTTGCTGCTTCATATAAATTTTCAAAAACAGGAATGTTGAGATCGGGATTATTGTCCAGGGTTTTTTGACCTTTACCGGTTTTGACCAAGATGGATTGTGCACCTGCCGCTCGCGCTGCCTGTATGTCGCGGAGTGAATCGCCGATAAAAGCAATATCTTTCAAGTCAACATTGTGTTCGCTGGCAAAGGCTTCAAGCATCCCCGGTTTGGGTTTCCGGCAATTGCATTCGTCGTTTGGACCGTGAGGACAAACATAAATGGCAGCTATTTTTCCGCCTTTTTCTTCGATCATTTGCTGCATTTTGGCGTGAACTTTTTCCAGCATGGGTTCATCAAATAAGCCCCTCGCCAACCCTGACTGATTAGTGATGACGGCGATTTTATAACCGTGCCTGTTAAGCAGGGCAATCGCCTCAAGACTGCCTTCAATAGGTTGCCATTCTTCCGGTGATTTGATGAAGTGATCGGAGTCATGGTTAATGACGCCATCACGATCCAGCAAAATATAGCGCTTTTTCAGCATGTTTATCTATCGTTCCCGGAAACCTTCATGGTCTAACCAAGCAGCACGACAAAATGACTGCTGAGGTAATGCCGCAGATTGGGTCAGGCGATAACCGCAATCCAGCAATGAGCTCTCAAGACTGCAATCTGGAAATATCTGCACAAGTCAAAAATTGTCCGGATAATAAATTTAATAGTGCCAGACGGCTGGCGCGCAGCTCAAGATCATCAGTCATTACCATGACATGATCAAAAAAAGTATCCACGTCATTTCTTAATTGTGCCAAACGGTTGAGAGCCGCTTGATAATCACGCTGTGCAAGTAACGGTTGAATATCGGCATCGGATTGCCGGGCGGCTTCCAGTAATTGCTGCTCTTCAGCTTCAACAAGCATGTCGATACGATCAGCCGGTTTGGTAGCTGATTTTTTCAGGATGTTGCGGATGCGTTTATTAGCTGCGGCCAGACTTTGCGCTTCAGGCAGCTGCCTGAAGGCTTTAACAGCTTTCAAGCGCTGCATAAAATCCAAAGGTTCAGAAGGTTTTACAGCAATGACAGCATCGAATTCATCGGGCGTATAACCGTGATCCAGGCAGTAGCCTTTCAAACGATCAAAAACAAAATCTACTACGCGGTCGGGTGTTGTTGGATCATCAGAATTGTTCACTTTTGCATAGATTTTCAAAAATCCAGAATCAACATGGCTAGCAGTAGGTTTAATCTGTGCGCTGGCGAACTGTATTAGCTCAATGATATTTATATTGAGTTTATTCTCTATTATCGTTCTAATGATACCTAATGCGGCGCGTCTAAGTGCATAAGGATCTTTATCGCCGGTAGGAATTAAGCCGACTTCAAAAATACCAACCAATGTGTCGATTTTATCTGCAATGGCAAGAATTTGGCCTGTCGTGCTGCCGGGGGTAGCGCTGCCGGATTGTTTGGGAAAGTATTGTTCCTCAATTGCCAGAGCGACCTCTTCCGGTTCGTTATCTGCCAACGCATAATAACGCCCCATAATGCCTTGCAAATTACCAAACTCACCCACCATTTCCGTCATTAAGTCGGTTTTCGCTAATAAAGCGGCACGTTCTGCCAGTTCAATATTGGCGTTGAGGTGTCCTGCAATAAATTTAGCGAGATTTTGAACCCGTTTTGTTTTGTCGAAAACCGTGCCTAAATTCTCTTGAAACACAATGTTGGAAAGGCTTTCTACGCGATCTTCCAAGGTCTTTTTTCTATCCTGTTTCCAGAAAAATTCGGCGTCGGTAAGGCGCGGTGTAATGACCCGTTCGTTGCCCTGTTTTATGGACGCAGGTCGGATGCTTTCGATATTGCTGAAGGTAATAAAATAAGGAAGCAAAGCACCATCGGGGTTTTTAACCGGAAAATATTTCTGGTTGGTTTGCATCGTAGTAATCAGCACTTCTGCAGGCAGCTCAAGAAAACGTGGGTCAAATGTACCGGTAACAGGCATGGGCCATTCATTCAAGGCGGCAATTTCTTCCAGCAAAGCGTCTTCTATATGGGCAATGCCGTTAACCGCAGTGGCGGCTTTTTGCGCGGCATCACGAATAATAGATTTTCTTTGTTCAAAATCGGCAATAACATGACCTTCCTTGTACAATATGTCTTGATAGCCTTCCGGGCTGTTGATTACCAGTTTTTGCGGCGCATGAAAACGGTGTCCCTGTGTCATTGAGCCGGTATCCAGGCCGAGAATTTGGGTTTTAATGATGCTGTTGCCGTAAAGCAATACCGCCCAGTGTACGGGTCTGACGAATTCTGTAGTAAAGCTGCCCCAGCGCATTCTTTTAGCGATCGGCAATGCGGCAATACTCTGACGAATGATGTCCGGAATCAGATTTTCAGTGGCTTGGCCCCTGATGGTTTGAGTAAATGCCAGCCATTCGCCCTTGTCAGTGTTCAAGCGTTTCAGCTTGTCGAAGGTGGTGCCGCAACTGAGCGCAAAACCCAGGGCGGCTTTGCTGGGCGTGCCGTCAGAGGCTAATGCGGCTTGCACAGCGGGGCCGCGTTTTTCGACAGTTTTATCCGGCTGCGCTGCCGACAGGTTTTCAATCAGAACGGCTAAACGTCTGGGTGTAGCGTAGGCTTTGCTGCCGGTAAACGTTAATTCAGCGGCAGCCAGTTCATTAACAATGTTATTGAGTAGTGCCTTGCTTAATGTCAGCAAGGTTTTGGGCGGCAGTTCTTCTGAGCCCAACTCGAAAAGTAAATGTTGTTTTTCTATCACGGTAATCTCTTTAATTTTTAAGACGATTTAGTTCGTCGCAAGCACAACGCAAAGAAGATGGTGCATTTTCTGGCAACCCGTTAATGCAGATTTCATTTTTTAATTTTTTAGCGAATTCCGTGGGCTTAGAGTTTTTATATTGACTCTTATAATCCGTGATATTGCCTTGTTTATCTTTTTCTTCGACATGAAAATTGCCCGTATCAATATAAGAAAACCATGACTCAATATTACGAACAGGTGAAAATATTAAAATAGTTTCATTCGGCAAAGGCATGTATTTTTGATATAAATTTTTAGCATTATCTTTAGTGTCATTATCAATAATAACTGCCAAAATATAATCCAAGTAACTTTTACTATGAAAAGCTTTAATTTCTTTTTCATAATTCTCTTTTACATACTCCGCCCCCGAACCAACACTACGGCCTCTTGGGTTATATTTCCCTCTTATTTTTCTATTATTAAAGCCCAGTAATTGAAAGTATTTTCTAGCAAAATGATAATGAACAGTATCCTCGCACAAAATAAATACTTGTGCTTTATTGCTCATAAATCCAGCCTCTGTCTATTAATTCTGCGATAGAAAGTCCGCTTTCTTCTTCGGGGCTAATTTTTTGTATTCTAGTTAAATTATTTTCCCGACTAAACCAATAACCCGAATCACTCGCCAATAGGTTGATAATTTTAGGATGGTGTGAAATTAACAATGCTTGTAAACCTCTTTCAGCACATTGATCGTAAAGCGTGTCAAACCAGGGTTGAATTTCAGGCAAGGCTAAAAAATTTTCGGGTTCGTCGATGCAAATAAGCGAATTTTCGGGTGTGCAATAAACTAAAGCATAAAGGGCAATCAATACTTTTTGACCTTCTGAAAGCTCGTTAAAGTAATAGCTGAGAATTTCTTTTTTATTGGTTGTATTTTCAAAATCTACTTGCAATACTTTGGCTTGTCCTGCCTGCTCAATCCTGAAATAATCAAAACCTGGAAGAATATCACGCATCGCTTTTTCAAATTCTGAAACCTCTCTTCTGCTCTTTTCATTGAGATGAGCAAACCATTCGGCATAATTTGAAAAGTCTGTTCTAATCTCGGTATTAGCTTTGTTAATGGTTGAAACCATTTCATAAGGGTTAATGCGAACTATAAACGTGGTACGCAAATATTTTGAAAATAGCCCTAATGCAACTGAAACATAACGATTTAGACTAGAACGCGAACCATCAAATGGTGCTTCATGACCACCAGACAAAATGGTTCTTTTATCTTTAGCTTCAACGAGCATTTTCTTGTTACTATGGAAAGATTCTTCTTTAATAATACTCTGTGTATCATCCCACCATTCACCCAACTCTATTACTAGTAAATAAGTATAAATCGAATTTTCAATTTCAATATCTAGCTCAAAACGTATATCAGATTCTTCGTGCTTGAACCAACGCGGACTATCGGTACCATCAAATATGTTTGCAACCTTTTCCTCATCAACAATTACTCTGCGTAATTTAGTCAAAACCTCAAAAACCGTAGATTTACCCGAACCGTTAGCTCCTAAAAAAAGACTAATGTCCTTGTCAAAGTTAATTTCAAAATTAACCAAGCATTTATAATTATGAACATAAAGTCTTTTTAACATGGCGCGCAACCTTTTGATTATTCAGTACACATCGGAAAGCCCAGTGACTCTCTACGTTGGTAGTAAGCTTCTGCGACTGATTTGGAAAGATTTCTGACTCTTAAAAGATAGCGTTGGCGCTCTGTTACCGAAATGGCATGGCGTGCATCCAGTAAGTTAAAGGTATGCGAAGCTTTCAGGACCATTTCATAAGCAGGCAAAGGCAGATTGAGTGCAATCAGTTTTTGACATTCCTGCTCATAAGTATCGAAGCATGTAAACATAAAATCAACATTGGCATGATCAAAGTTATAAGCCGACATTTCCACTTCATTTTGATGAAATACATCGCCATAAGTAACGGTACCAAACGGGCCCTTGGTCCAGACCAGATCATAAACGCTTTTAACGCCTTGCAGGTACATGGCAATACGTTCCAGGCCGTAAGTGATTTCTCCGGTGACAGGCCTGCATTCAAGGCCGCCGACTTGCTGGAAATAGGTAAACTGGGTAACTTCCATACCATTTAGCCAGACTTCCCAGCCCAGACCCCAAGCGCCTAATGTGGGTGATTCCCAGTTGTCTTCAACAAAGCGAATATCGTGTTCGAGTAAATCAAAACCTAAATAACGCAGCGAACCAAGATAAAGATCCTGAATATTATCCGGTGATGGTTTTAAAACTACCTGAAACTGGTAATAATGCTGCAATCGGTTAGGGTTTTCGCCAAAACGGCCATCAGTCGGCCTTCGGGACGGCTGAACGTAGGCTGCGTTCCAGGGTTCAGGGCCTATTGAGCGTAAAAAGGTAGCAGGATGGAATGTTCCCGCACCTACTTCCTGATCTAAAGGTTGTAATAGAATGCAGCCTTGGCTAGACCAATATTCTTGTAAGGCCAGGATAAGTCCCTGAAAAGTTGATAAATCGTTGTTTATACTCGACACGGCAGCTAAATGATGGACAATAAAAAGCTTGTAATTATAGCGTAAAAAAGCTTTTTTAGCAGGCTTCAATGTGGGTTGTGAGAATGTAGCCGGGCATGCCGTATCAATTCACTTTTCCTTGTCTGTTTGGAGAAATTCACGCTTATTTAATTTCATCATCTTCTTCCTCTTTATGGATGGCTTGCAAGGATAAGCCGCCAACCAGATTGCTCTTTGCAGCATCAGTCGAGGTATCAGGCGTTGACGAGCCGAGTCCCGAACTCAGATTGATTTTCAGCTTGAGATTATTGGGGGAGTCTGAATTTAGCAGCGCCTCTTCAAGAGAAATAATGCCATCTTTAAACAGTCTGAGCAGATGGCTGTCAAAGGTTTGCATACCGACATTTTCTGATTTTTCCATGACTTCCTTGATGCCGTGTATATCGCCTTTATGGATTAAATCCCGGATCATTTGTGTAGCCAATAAAATTTCAATAGCGGCAGTACGCTTGCCGTCAATGGTTGGCACCAGTCTTTGCGAGACAAAAGCCTTTAAATTGAGCGATAAATCCAGCAATAATTGATTGCGGCGTTCTTCCGGGAAAAAGTTGATGATTCTGTCCAGTGCCTGGTTGGAGTTATTGGCATGAAGGGTTGAAAGACACAAATGACCTGTTTCAGCAAAAGCCAAGGCATGCTCCATGGTTTCCTGGCTGCGAATTTCGCCGATTAGAATGACATCGGGCGCCTGACGCAGGGTGTTTTTAAGAGCGTCTTCATAACTCATCGTATCAACCCCCACTTCGCGCTGATTAACCAGCGATTTTTTGTGCGAGTGAAGATATTCGATAGGGTCCTCAATGGTGATAATATGGCCGGAAGCATTCGTATTGCGATAGTCGATCAGCGCCGCAAGCGAGGTCGATTTGCCTGAACCCGTACCGCCGATAAACAATATCAAGCCGCGTTTTTCCATAATGGATTTTTTCAGTATGGGCGGCAAACCCAGCTTGTCCGCGTTAGGGATGTCTACCTTGATGTTGCGGATAACCAGGGCAAAACTGTTGCGCTGCTTGAAGATATTGACTCTGAAGCGGCCAATCCCGGGTTCTGAAATTGCCAGATTCATTTCGGGAGTGTGTTCAAACGCTTTTTGTTGATCCTCATCCATCAAGCTGTAGGCAATATCCTTTAACCGCTCTTTCGTCAGTTTAAGGCTTTCAAGTGGTTTGAGCAGGCCTTGAAATTTGGCGGCAGGTGGTGCGTCTGTCGTTAAATAAAGGTCAGAGCCATCGTTATGGACCAGGATTTTCAGGTAGTCTTTAAATTCCATGGGAGTTCTATATAAGGACATATATGAGTTGTCCTTAAGTTTAGGGTATAAGACTGATAACTTGAAACTTGATTGGAAAATAAATGCGTATAATAGGCCCTATTTTTGATACAAGAGCGTTATGAGTAAACAGAGAAAAGCAGTAGCTTTGATTTCCGGGGGGCTGGATTCAATGCTCGCAGCAAAAACAGTGATGGAGCAGGGTGTGCATGTTGAGGGCATCAACTTCTTTACCGGTTTTTGTGTGGAAGGTCATACTCATGCTATCAGGGATAAGGACAAGGCTAAACCCAAGCGCAACAATTCCTTGTGGGTTGCCGAACAGCTGGGGATGAAGCTGCATATTGTTGATGTTATCGAGGAATATAAAAATGTGCTGATTAATCCCAGGCACGGTTATGGCGCGCACATGAATCCCTGTCTGGATTGCAAGATTTTCATGGTGAATAAAGCCAGACAGTGGATAGCGGAAAATGATTTTGACTTTATTATCACCGGTGAAGTCATTGGCCAAAGACCGATGTCGCAGCGTAAGGCAACCATGCCGATCGTTGCGAAGGAATCAGGCGCCGATGATTTATTATTGCGCCCGTTGTGTGCGAAGAATTTACCGCCAACATTGCCGGAACGGGAAGGTTGGGTCGATAGAGAAAGGCTGCATGATATCACCGGACGCTCACGCAAACCGCAAATGGTAATGGCTGAGCAGTTTGGTTTTGATGACTATGCTCAGCCGGCAGGCGGCTGCTGCTTTTTAACCGATAAAAATTATTCGGCCAAGCTGGTCGATTTATGGCAAGCGCAGGGTAATAAAGAATATGAGCTGGATGACGTCATGCTGTTAAAAGTTGGCCGGCATATTCGGCCGCAGCCGAATTTTAAATTAATCGTAGCTCGCGAAGAAGGCGAAGGGCGTTTTTTGCAGGGCTATAAAAATGAATTTATCAGTATGAATTGTATAAGCCACAGCGGACCTCTAGTGCTGATAGACGGTTCGCCTTCTGCGGAGGATTTGTATTTGGCGGCACGAATTACCGCCCGTTTCGGCCAGGGCCGGGATGCCGAACAGGTTGATATTAATGTCATGCAGACAGATGGTTCAGAACGAACTCTTCAGGTTAAACCCTTAAATAAACAGGAGATTCCCGAGGAATGGTATATTTGAGATAAAAGGTCAAAGGTTCAAGGAATTTAGCTTTTTTAAACCTTTAACCTTGTACCTGATTTTAATTATGAATAAAGAAACCCTGAATGCACGGCGATTGCTTTGTCCTCTGCCCGTCATACGTACCCAGGATAAGGTTAAACAACTCAAGGCTGGCGATCAGTTGGAGGTTATTTGCACCGACCCGGGCGTCATGCAGGATATACCGGCATGGTGCCGTATTAATGGCCATAAAGTGCTGGAAACAAAATCCTCTGATCATGACTATATTATTATCCTGGAGGTCGGCGCCTAATGGCTGAAATCCTTGATAATGTATTACTATTTTTTAAAATTTAACAACTTAAGTTACAGAACCACGAAGGACACGAAAAACACGAAGTTTTTTCAATATTTTCTTCGTGTTCTTTGTGGTCAATCAAGGGCTTATTTATGACAGCAAAACTGAGCAATAACAGCATAACGAGGATTAACACATGGCGGTAGGACAGTGCGATTTTGCGGACATGCTTCACGTAGCAGGAATAATGCTGGGCACAGCCTGTGCGGGTATCAAGCAAACAGTCAAGGATGATATTCTAGTTATTCAAATGGCTGAACAATCAACGTGTGCTGCTGTGTTTACCCAAAACGCTTTTTGTGCTGCGCCTGTACATGTTGCAAAAGCCAATCTGGCTCACGGCGGGCCACGCTGGTTACTGATTAATTCGGGCAATGCCAACGCGGGAACCGGTGAACAGGGTATGCAGGATGCATTAACAACCTGCGCCGAACTTGCAAAACTTGTCAGTGGTGCTGACAATCAGGTACTGCCATTTTCCACCGGCGTGATAGGACAGCTCCTGCCGGTAGAAAAAATCACAGCGGCTTTACCGGAAGCAATAAAAAATCTGTCGCTGGCTAACTGGGATAAAGCCGCACGCGCGATTATGACCACGGACACCTTCCCCAAAGGCGTTTCCAAAATCATTACCATTGCAGGACAACCTGTCACCATTAACGGTATAGCCAAAGGCGCAGGCATGATACAGCCCAATATGGCAACCCTATTGGGCTTTGTCGCCACTGATGCGAAAATTAACCAGCCTTTGTTACAACACTGTCTGGCTGTTGCTATCGAACGATCCTTTAACCGTATTACTGTTGATGGCGACACCTCAACTAATGATGCCTGCGTAGTGATGGCAAGCGGCTGTTCAGCTGCTCCGGAGATTACCGCGGACAGTGAAAATTATGCGATTTTTGCCGATGCCCTTATCAGTGTTTGCAAACAATTGGCAGAAGCCATCGTTAGAGATGGCGAAGGCGCAACCAAGTTAATACGTATCGTGGTCAAGGAGGCATTGCATGACGAAGAGGCCGTACGAGTCGGTAAAACTATCGCCCACTCACCTCTGGTGAAAACTGCTTTTTTTGCCAGCGACCCTAACTGGGGACGGATTCTTGCCGCCGTTGGACGCTCAGGTGTAGAAAACATGGTGCTGGAAAATGTGCAGATTTTTCTAGACGACGTCTGCATCGTCAGTAATGGCGGACGCGCCGATGATTACACCGAAGAAGCAGGGCAGCAAGTGATGAACAGGGACGAAATCACCGTGACGGTAAAACTGGGGCGTGGCAATGCTTCCCAGGAAGTTTTAACCTGCGACCTGTCTTATGACTATGTGAAAATTAATGCAGAATACAGGACTTGAAACAGGTTTAAGGTTTAAGGCGAAAGGCGAAAAAGATCCAAATATAGTTTATATTCTGCCGCATGAAAACGATGAAAGGTAGGGGCAACCCCTTGTGGTTACCCTGTCCCATTTTCTTTACCCTGATATGAAACGGCTTCAGGTTGCCGTTGGTGTTGTAAAAAACACCGAGGGACAGGTTTTAATTTCCCTGCGGGATGAAGCTTTGCATCAAGGCGGCTTGTGGGAATTTCCCGGCGGCAAGCTAGAACCAACGGAAACAGCTGAACGGGCCCTGGCGCGGGAACTCAAAGAAGAGCTAAATATTGATGTAATAACAGCAATGCCATTGATTACCGTCAAGCATCAATATCCCGATTTAGCGGTCCAGTTGAATGTGTTTTTAGTGGAGCATTTTTCAGGCGACGCCAAAAGTTGTGAAGGTCAACCCTTCAAATGGGTCGATCCAGCTGAATTGGCAAAGCATACATTTCCAGCCGCCAATCAGCCCATTATCACCGCCGCCCAATTGCCGCCCTATTATGCAATTCTGGATGATAAGGATGCGGATGAATCGCTGTTATTGGTCAATCTGCAAAAAATATTGGCTCGTGGCATTAAGCTGATACAGGCACGGTTAAAAACAACCCCTCTGACCACTATCGAAATGTTTATTGAACAGGCTTATCCCTTATGCAAGCAGCATGGAGCATTGCTATTAATGAATTCTGCCGTTAAAAATGCAGAAGATTTTGCTGTTGATGGCATTCATTTAACCAGCCGGCATTTAATGTCTGCAACCAGGCGGCCTGCGGTCCCACGCGGCACATCGGAACAAGCATACTGGGTTACCGCCTCATGCCATAATCTTCAGGAATTACAGCAGGCGCAAACAATTGGTGTGGACTTTGCCGTTTTAGCGCCCGTGTTAACCACTAAAACGCATCCGGAAACGGAGCCGCTGGGATGGGATCGATTCGCCAGACTGGTTTCTCAAGTAAATCTGCCTGTTTATGCTTTGGGAGGTCTTTCTGAAACCGGTTTGAATATGGCGAGGCAAGCTGGAGGGCAGGGAGTTGCCGCAATCAGGGCTTTTCTGGAGTAATGAAGGATAGGACAAATTGGACATATAGAGTCCGACGTTGGTAAAGCGACACAAAGTCCCCGCTCCCTTTGGGAGAGGGTTAGGGTGAGGGTATTACAAAGGTGGCTTTACCAACTTTGGCTCCTATAAATAAAACCTGGTCATCCACCCCATTGTTCTTATTTAATTTTACTCTAGCTGCAATTTTTTAAAAAACTATCGCCTGGAAAACTCTGAGCAAGGGTCAGTTTGGTGTGTTTCGTTGTTGGCGGATTGCTAGCGCGAATACACCTTACAATTTATCCGACGTACGGTTATTTTGGTCTTGTAAACGTTGGGCAAAAAGTCTGCCCGCTGGGGGCTCTACGCGCTAAGCGTATTGATAAAGTCATCAATGAAACGCCGCAGCCAGTACGATTGCTAACGCGGAGATGCGTCTTCTAATTGTGATTGTGTTAATGTTCATTGTCGTTGCTCTTGTTAGTCGTTGCTCTTGTTATTAGGTTTCAAGGGTGATGTAAAGTTGGGAACGATGAAAACAATCCAACGCCCCTATTTTCAAACGAAATTCCAGTTTCCACTATTTAAAATATAACGAACTGATATTTCTCCTCTTGTTGAGATTCGGTTGAAAGGGATAGCTTGTGAAATTTAACCAAGCAGCTTCTAATACAAATAATATCCTGAAACTTCACGCTGCCCACATTATCAACTTCCGATTTTGTGCCGTTAAGTGTGAAATGTTCTAATCATTCCGACTTCAAATATATATGAAATAATCTGAACAGCGCATCCACCAAATGATGGATAAATTTACGCATTAAGTCCGGGAGAACAAAAAAATCAGCCGCAGCAGATCGCTCTGACGGTGGTGCGTGGAGGTCTTGCCGAACACGCTGTAAAGCTAGCTTCTTGCGGTGCTGACCGCGACTTTCCATTTTTCGCAGTAGTCATTGAGGATCAAGCCGTCTGCAAACGAGCGGCACAGCCTGAGTTCAACCGGGGTTCAGACAACCGGAAGTCTAGGATTTTTCATTGATACCGTTTTTCTAAAATTACATATTGAATATGTCATAAAAACAAATAGTTAAGAATTTAATATGCCTTAATCGGGGTCATTATAAAATCCAGAGATTAAGCTTAAC
>JAGXGJ010000114.1 GCA_024636875.1 Methylococcaceae bacterium
ATAAAACCGCCTATTAGTTGGCGATCTATGCGCTATTAAAACCCCTTCACGATCCCATCGTTGTAACGTGCTGGTAGTTTTAGCTATTAGTTTAGCAAATTCATTTGGTCTATATGTATTCATAATAGATACTTATACACATAATTAGTCACATTATAAACTATTTATTTAATCTCTTCCAATATGAAATGAGCCTGAAGGAGATGGTTCTTTCTAATATGAAATGAGCCTGAAATAAACCGGGATTCTGTTCATGATGGGAGGATGAAAACTCTCATGAACGACGCACAACTTGAAACGCTTGACCACGTTCAACAATTTCTGGAAGGTACCGAAGCCATTAGCTTCCAAATTGAAGGCAATGACGCACGCTATCGCTGGTTACAGCATACCCTGGTAAAGATTCGCTATCTGAAACTCAGCAAAACAAGCCAAGATTTCTGCTTCTGTTTTGGTTGCCCACGCTTGAGCCTGAGCTTTGGAAGGCCAGGTTGAGCATTTTGTAATGCCTTTCTTGCGAACCTGAACAAACCATGATTTTCCACGCTTTAAAAAAGTAGCCATGATGCAATTCTGATGCAGTTTAATTACATATCATGGCACACGGTTACACAAAAACGGTAAATCATAAAAACAAAAAAGCCCGTAAATACGGGCTCTTGAGTCACATTTACGCACCATTACACATGATGCTATAAACTGTATTGGTACCGATGGCCGGATTTGAACCGGCACGACTTGCGTCACCACCCCCTCAAGATGGCGTGTCTACCAATTTCACCACATCGGCATAATCACAGAATAATTTCAGGAAACCTCTATGTTTCGGCAAGCACAACGTCATATGGACCGGTTAGGTTTAAAGTGAACTTGTCGAGAACAAAAGTTACTAGTCTATTTTTATAAGCGCCGTTAATTATTTTTTTCAGCGTCTTTTGAGCTACCAGGCCCCGCATTGCTTTACTCCCTGACGGACTTGATTTTCTCTGCCATTGGCACTTCAGTTTTTTCTATGCCTGCACTGCTACTGGCAGGCTCAACTGATTTCTTTGCCGGGCTAACATCAGGAGTTGTTGTGGGAATTTCTTCAGAATTAAGCTCAGGCGATACAGGGTTACTATTCGCTCCATTTACACCACTAACTTCAGGAAGCCCCAGGCTGTCTTGTTCAACGGCGGGCGCACTCATTATGTCAACAGGTGCGCTTTTTTGACTATTCAACATAGCAAGCCCTAAGCTGGTTGCAAAAAACAAAGTTGCAAGAACTGCTGTAGTCCGTGACAAAAAAGACGCGGCCCCCTGGGCGCCAAAAACTGAACCTGAAGCGCCAGAGCCAAATGCCGCACCTGCATCAGCTCCCTTGCCTTGCTGCATTAATATTAAACCAATAATGCCTAAGCCCAGCAAGACATGAATAACAATGATTACCTGATACATGGACGTGTAAATTACTTTAAATCGAATGATAAATCTTTAAAAAGGATTCCGCATCCAGCGAAGCCCCGCCTATTAAGCCGCCATCAATATCCGGCATGGCAAACAAACCTTTTGCATTTTCCGGCTTGGCGCTGCCGCCATATAAGATTTGAATTTTATCAGCGATAGCCTGATCTTTGGCAGCAATGTACTTGCGGATATACTGATGAACTTCCTGTGCCTGCTCATCGCTTGCAGTTTTTCCAGTGCCTATAGCCCATACGGGTTCATAGGCAATCACAGCGGTGTTAAAGGATGCTATGCCTGCCAAATTAATTACCGCATCAAGTTGCTCATTAATCACAGAAAAAGTTTGATCTTGCTCGCGCTGTTCAAGAGTTTCGCCTACGCAAAGTATGGGAATAATACCTTTTTCTTGCGCCTGACAAAAACGTGCGGCAACTGATTCGTTAGTATCACCGTAATAGCTGCGTCTTTCTGAGTGTCCTACGATTGCATATTTGCAGCCAAGCTCGCTAAGCATGGCGGCTGAAATTTCCCCGGTATATGCGCCTGAAGGCTTGTCGGCGACATTTTGTGCACCTAATGCCAGTCGGGTATTTTTTACCAGTTCACCAACGCTGGCTAGATAAACACAGGGCACACAGACTGCGATTTCTGCATTATTTGAACCCAAACCCGCAATAATTCCTTTTGCAAGCAACTCAGCGCTAGCACGAGTTCCATTCATTTTCCAATTCCCTACAACCAATGACTGACGCATCATTACCTCCTCATAGAATAAAACTGGATATGATATAGGCTAATGGCTTTGAGTTCAAGCACCTATTGATTTCTTGACATCATCAGCTATTTGCTGAGCGTAATTTTTGACCAAATCTTCTTGCTCACCTTCCACCATGACACGGATTAATGGCTCCGTGCCCGAGGCTCGAAGCAACACTCTACCTTTATTGCCAAGCTTTTTTTCAACTGCCTGCACCGATTTTTGTATAACGTCATCGGTATCCGGGTTGATTTTTTTAGTTGTTCTTACGTTGATCAGCGTTTGAGGAAATTTTTGCATACCCGATTTTAATTCATGCAAACTTTTTCCATGGCTTAGCATTTCCGCCATAATCTGCAAAGCCGCAATAATGCCGTCGCCTGTTGTTGTTCTGTCCAGGCAAATAATATGACCAGAGTTCTCTCCGCCCAAAATACCTTTGTGCTCGCTTAACATTTCCAAAACATAGCGGTCGCCCACATTCGCTCTCAGCAGCTCAATTCCCAACTGCTTTAGCGCATGTTCCATGCCCAGATTAGTCATTAGCGTCCCCACTACGGGACCTGACATCTGCCCAACTTCCAGTCTTGATTTGGCAATAATATAAATTAGCTCATCGCCATCAACGATTTCACCTTTATGATCTACCATGATTAATCGATCACCGTCGCCATCCAGTGCAATGCCTATATCCGCACTATGAGCCAAAACGGTAGCGACCAGTTTTGCCGGATTGGTCGCGCCGCATTCGTCATTAATATTAAGACCATCGGGTTCAGCGCCTATGGCAATTACTTCAGCGCCTACCTCACTAAAAACATGCGGAGCGATGTGATAGGTTGCCCCATGAGCGCAATCAACGACAATTTTCATGCCGCTAAAATCAAACCGTGTCGGAATACTGGCCTTGCAAAATTCAATATAGCGGCCTGCAGCATCCTCTAATCGTTTTGCTTTGCCCAGCTTTGAAGACTCTACCGTCGTCATCGGCGAATCAATATAATATTCAATTTTTTGCTCTATATCATCATGGAGTTTAGTACCCTGCACTGAAAAAAACTTAATGCCGTTATCATAATAAGGGTTATGCGAGGCACTAATAACAATACCCGCCTGCGCTCTTAAAGTACGGGTTAAATAAGCGATGCCCGGAGTAGGCATAGGGCCTAACAAATGGGTATCTATACCGGCGGCAGTTAACCCCGACTCAAGGGCGGACTCAAACATATAACCCGAAATACGGGTGTCTTTGCCCACCAGAACAAAGTCATGTCCTCCATTGGCAAACGCTCGTCCCGCAGCCCAACCCAGTTTCAACAAGAAGTCTGCTGTTATGGGAGGTTCGCCTACCTTGCCTCTGATGCCATCTGTCCCGAAATATTTTCTTGTCATGATTTGAAAGCTCGCTTCTTTGATGATTTGGAAATCTTAAGTTGTATCAAATATTAATATAATGCTATACAAATACAATGGCTAAAAGATTATAATTTTTAACCTTTTGTAACCGCAAAAAAAAAGGAGGGGCGAACTATGCCTCTCCTTTTTATTCATCCAAAGAATTGTTAACTTTGTTCAGCAGTCCCGCCAATTGTTTTTTCAACCTTTTTATCGTCTTTGCCCTTAACTTCATCGGCATTAATGTCGCCGCGCGGTGGTCTGTCCTCCCACCCTTCAGGATCCCTTACAGGTCTACGCGCCATCAAATCATCAATTTGAAATTTGTCAATAGTCTCATACTTTATCAATGCGGCCGCCATGGCATGCAGGATATCAATATTTTCTTTCAGGATCTGTTCAGCGCGTTCATAGTTTCGGTCAATAAACGAGCGAATTTCTTCATCTATTGTATGCGAAGTCTCTTCAGCTACCGTTTTATGCTGTGTTACCGAACGCCCCAGAAATACTTCGCCTTCTTCTTCGCTGTATGATAATGGGCCTAAACGTTGAGATAATCCCCATTTGGTCACCATATTTCTAGCCAGTTCAGTGGCCCGCTCTATATCATTGGAAGCACCGGTACTGACCTGCTCCCAGCCAAAAATCATTTCCTCGGCGATACGGCCGCCATATAAACTGGAAATCATGCTGTCCAGTTTCTGTTTGCTGGCGCTATACTGGTCTCTCTCGGGAAGAAACATGGTTACCCCCAGCGCACGACCTCTGGGCATAATACTGACTTTGTAGACCGGATCATGTTCAGGCACCAACTTGCCGACAATGGCATGGCCGGCTTCGTGATAGGCTGTCATTTTCTTTTCTTTTTCACCCATCACCATGGTATGCCTTTCAGCGCCCATGATGAGTTTGTCCTTGGCTTTTTCCAAATCCGCCATATTGACTACGCGTTTATTCATTCTCGCGGCGAGTAAAGCGGCTTCATTGATCAAATTAGCCAAATCAGCTCCGGAAAATCCCGGCGTACCTTGAGCTATGTATTTAACTTCTACATCATCAGCAGTTGGCACCTTTTTCATGTGGACTTTAAGAATCTGTTCACGCCCCCGGACATCAGGCAAACCTACAGTGACTTGACGGTCAAATCGTCCCGGACGTAATAATGCCTTATCCAATACATCGGGCCGGTTAGTTGCTGCAATAACAATAATCCCTTCATTGCCTTCAAAACCATCCATTTCAACCAATAACTGGTTTAACGTCTGTTCGCGCTCATCATTGCCTCCGCCCAGGCCAGCTCCACGCTGACGGCCAACTGCATCAATCTCATCAATAAAAATAATGCAGGGCGCATGTTTTTTGGCTTGCTCGAACATATCACGAACCCGCGATGCGCCGACACCTACAAACATTTCCACAAAATCAGAACCGGAGATAGTGAAAAATGGTACTCTGGCTTCACCGGCAATTGCTCTTGCCAACAACGTCTTGCCTGTTCCCGGTGGGCCAATCATCAAGGCTCCCCTCGGAATTTTACCGCCTAATTTTTGATATTTCGCCGGGTCTTTAAGAAAGTCGACCATCTCAACAACTTCTTCTTTAGCTTCATCGCATCCGGCAACATCAGCAAAAGTTACTTTGATCTGATCTTCTTCCAGCATTCGTGCTTTACTTTTGCCAAAGCTCATCGCGCCTCGACCGCCTGCGCCACCGCCCTGCATTTGCCGCATGAAGAAAACCCAGACAGCAATCAGCAATAACATGGGCCCAAAGGAAACCAGCAACTGCATAAGCATCGAAGGCTGCTCAGGCGGAACTGCTTTGATGTCAACACCATTTGCCAGCAAGTCATCGACCAAATGTAAATCGTTTGGTGCGTAAATCTTAAAAAGCTGCCCACTTTGCATCTTGCCTTTAATAACATGCTCATCAATAATTACCTGCTGTACCTGACCCGCTTTCACCGACTCGATGAATTGCGAATAGGATAACGAAGAATCGGTTCGCTCATTGTGTGAACCAAAATTATTAATGAGCGACATCAATACAACAGCAATGACGACCCACAGGATTATATTTTTTATCATATCGTTCAATTTACACACCCCGGCCTGAATGGCTGTCGGTTTAAAAGCTGAGTAATTATATCAGGATTTGACTTTCCTGACTTTTGTTATTTATCTGAAGCTGACCAGATGTCTGGTCAGCTGCTAATCTTGTTAATATAAGGGTTGCCAAGACTATTTAAACCCTTTAGCCAAAATATAAACCTCATTGCTTCGCGATTTTGATGCTTTTGGTTTTCTGATGACTACCTTTGTAAAATAGCGTTGTACTTCCAGATGAAACGCTTCAAAACCTTCACCGTGAAATAATTTAACCAGAAAGCTGCCGTTTTTTGCTAAAACCGCTTTTGCTGTATCTAAAGCCAGTTCGCCCAAATAAATGGCACGCGGTTGATCCACGCCTTTGTTGCCACTCATGTTCGGCGCCATATCCGACATCACCAGATTTACAGGCAGGCCTTCAAGAATTAGATGGAGACGATCCAGTACGGCTTGTTCGCGGAAATCACCCTGAATAAAATCGACGCCATTCAGCGGTTCCATCGGCAACATATCCAGTGCAATAAGTTTATTGTTTCTACCGGTAAGTTGCCGTGCAAACTGAGACCATCCGCCTGGAGCTGCGCCCAGATCAATAATATTCATTCCTGACTTAATAAGCTGATCTTTATCCTGAATTTCCTTTAATTTAAAAACTGCGCGCGAGCGATAACCTCGCGCCTGAGCCATTTTGACATATTCATCATCAAAATGTTCCTGCATCCAACGGTTGCTGCTTTTACTACGGCTCATAATCTGTTGTATAGTATAGGATGGCTTTTTGATTCAGGAATAGTTAGTGAACTCTACAGATAAGAAAAAACTTCGAGCTGAGGCTCATACTCTAAAACCAGTGGTTATGATCGGGCAAGCAGGGCTTACGGCCGCAGTGTTGGCGGAGATCGAGCAGGCACTTGACAGCCATGAATTGATTAAAGTAAAAATACGCGCAGAACGCGATGAACGCAAGTTGATTAGTGAAAAAATCTGCACTGGTACGGGATCCAGGCTGATTCAGACCATTGGTCAAATCGCTGTAATTTACCGGCTGAATCCAGACAAATAAGCGGAAAACCAAGGCAAAAGAAAAAACGCACTGTTTCCTTCGCCTTGTACCTTTCGCCTTTTATATATATTTAATCGAGATAATTTCATAATCAACATTGCCGCCCGGCGTTTTAACCGTAACAACATCATCAAGCTCTTTGCCAATTAACGCCCGGGCAATGGGTGAGCCAATTGAAATACGGCCTTCCTTGATGTTAGCTTCATCTTCACCAACAATCTGATAAGTCATTCTTTTCTCAGACTCGATGTCTTCTATTTCTACCGTCGCCCCGAACACCACTTTGCCGTTGGCATCCACTTTAGTAATATCAATGACTTGTGCGTTTGAGAGCTTTCCTTCAATTTCAGCAATGCGCCCTTCGGCAAAACTTTGTTGTTCCTTCGCAGCATGATATTCGGCATTTTCTTTTAAATCGCCGTGCGCCCGTGCGGTAGCGATGGCTGCAATAATACGCGGACGCACGACTGATTTTAATTCTTCCAATTCGGCTCGTAATTTTTCTGCACCCTTCACGGTGAGAGGTACTTTTTTCATTTTTTAAAACTCCATTAATCAATTATTTATTTAGGTGCAAGGTAATAGAGTGATGCCATTAACCTTTGACCTTACTAACCTTTAAGTCAAACTTTTATGCAAATCCTGCAGACAATTCACATCACCTGCATCCAGTTCACCTAATGCGTAACAGGCCGCCCTGGCGCCCGCCATTGTTGTGTAATAGGTTACCCGGTGTTGCAGGGCTTCTCTCCGCATGGTGAAGGAATCTGAAATCGCTTTTTTGCCTTCTGTGGTATTAATTATCAGCTGAATCTGATCATTTTTAATCATATCAACGGTATTGGGCCGTCCCTCGTTGACTTTATAAACCACTTCACAAGGGATGCCCGCTTCCTTGAGAAATCTTGCGGTACCTCCCGTTGCGACAATTTCATATTGTTTATCAACCAGCATTCTGGCTATATCTGGCGCTTTGGCTTTATCAGCATCACGAATACTGATCAGCACCTTGCCGGTATGATTCAAATTTACTCCAGCTGCCCTTTGTGATTTGGCAAAGGCTTCACCAAAAGTTTTACCTACTCCCATCACTTCACCTGTTGATTTCATCTCTGGACCAAGCAACGAATCCACCCCCGGAAACTTGACAAACGGAAATACCGCTTCCTTGACGGAATAATAATCTGGAATACGTTCTTCAGTAATGCCCTGTTGGGCTAAAGTTTGTCCAACCATAACGCGGGCGGCAATTTTTGCCAATGGATAACCCGTTGCTTTGGATACAAACGGCGCAGTGCGTGAGGCGCGCGGATTGACTTCAAGCACATAAATATCCTTACCCTGAATCGCAAATTGGGTATTCATCAAACCTCTTACGCCCAGCGCCTCCGCCATTTTCGCAACTTGTTCCCGTAATTGGTCTTGTATTTCCGGCGCTAATTCATAAGGCGGCAGTGAACACGCAGAGTCGCCTGAATGCACGCCCGCCTGTTCAATATGTTCCATTAAACCGCCGATTAATACGCGCTCACCGTCATAAATTGCATCAACATCCATTTCCACGGCATCATCTAGAAAGCGGTCCAGCAACACGGGGGAATCGTTGGAAACACTGACAGCCTCTTTCATATAACGCTGCAAGCCTTCTTCATTAACGACAATTTCCATGGCTCTACCGCCTAAAACGTAAGACGGACGCACTACCAATGGATAACCGAGTTCTTTCGCAGCATTAAGCGCTTGCTCTAGCGACCGCGCCGTGGCATTGGGCGGTTGTTTCAATCCCAGGCGTTCCAGCAATTTTTGAAAACGCTCACGGTCCTCAGCTAAATCTATCGAGTCGGGCGAAGTACCGATAATTGGCACGCCGGCAGCCTCCAGAGCCCGGGCCAGCTTCAATGGCGTTTGTCCGCCATACTGCACAATCACGCCTTCAGGCTTTTCAAGATGAACAATTTCCAGCACATCTTCCAACGTCAATGACTCAAAATATAAACGATCTGATGTATCAAAGTCAGTTGAAACTGTTTCAGGATTGCAATTAATCATGATGGTTTCATAGCCGTCTTCACGCAACGCCAACGCCGCATGTACACAGCAGTAGTCGAACTCAATACCCTGTCCGATCCGGTTAGGTCCGCCGCCGAGAATAATGATTTTTTGTTTATCGGAAACCCGTGCTTCACATTCTTCTTCGTAGGTTGAATACAAATAAGCCGTATCTGATGAAAATTCAGCGGCACAAGAATCGATTCGTTTATATACCGGGCGAATGCCCTGCTTATGGCGGACATTACGCACTTCTATTTCAGAGGCATCCAGCAGTTTAGCGATGCGTAAATCTGAAAAACCCTTGCGCTTCAGCTTATAAAGCTCACCTTCTTTCAAGGTTGATAACGTTTTAGTTTCCAATGACTTTTCAGTCAGCACCAAATCTTCAATCTGCGCTAAAAACCACGGGTCAATTTTACAGGTATCATAAATCTCATCCAGGGTCATGCCACTGCGGAAAGCATCAGCAACATACAACAAACGATCCGGCCCTGGATGACGCATTTCCCTCTGCATTTTTTCTTTGGCGTCATCCGTGTTCAAGTCGATTATTTCATCGAGACCGCTAATGCCAATTTCCAGGCCGCGCAAGGCTTTTTGCAGCGATTCCTGGAAAGTACGGCCAATCGCCATCACCTCGCCCACTGATTTCATTTGCGTCGTCAAACGATCATCTGCTTGCGGGAATTTTTCAAAAGTAAATCGTGGCACTTTTGTCACTACATAATCAATTGTTGGCTCAAATGATGCCGGTGTCGCGCCCCCCGTGATTTCATTTTGCAGCTCATCCAGTGTGTAGCCGACTGCCAATTTAGCCGCTACCTTGGCAATCGGAAACCCCGTAGCTTTGGACGCCAGGGCAGACGAGCGCGATACCCGTGGATTCATTTCTATGACGATCAAGCGCCCATCAACGGGGTTAATAGCCACCTGGACATTAGAACCGCCGGTATCGACGCCAATCTCCCGTAATACCGCCAAAGATACATTACGCAGAATTTGATATTCCTTGTCGGTCAATGTTTGTGCCGGAGCTACGGTAATTGAATCGCCGGTATGCACACCCATCGGGTCAAAGTTCTCAATCGAGCAGATGATAATGCAGTTATCCTTGGTGTCGCGCACCACTTCCATTTCGTATTCTTTCCAGCCCAATACCGATTCTTCAATCAATAATTCATTGGTGGGCGATAAATACAAACCGCGTTCACAGATTTCCACAAACTCTTCCTTGTTATACGCAATACCGCCGCCGCTTCCGCCCATCGTAAAAGACGGACGTATGACCGTCGGATAACCTACTTCCTGCTGTGCTGCCAACGCTTCTTCCATCGAATGCGCGGTTTTTGATTTTGCCACTTCAAAACCGATTTTCCGCATTGCCTGGTTAAACAACTCACGATCTTCGGCCTTATTAATCGCCTCTTTGGTCGCGCCGATCATCTCGACCTTATATTTCTCCAGCACGCCATGAGCATCAAGATCCAGTGCACAGTTCAACGCTGTTTGCCCGCCCATTGTCGGCAAAATAGCATCGGGGCGTTCTTGTGCTATGATTTTTTCTACCGTTTGCCAATCGATAGGCTCAATATAAATCGCATCCGCCATATCGGGATCGGTCATGATCGTGGCGGGATTGGAATTTACCAGAATGACGCGGAAACCTTCTTCCCGCAGCGCCTTGCAGGCCTGCGTACCTGAATAATCAAACTCACAGGCCTGACCAATAACAATTGGCCCGGCGCCCAGTAATAAAATCGATTTTATGTCGGTTCTTTTTGGCATGTTGTTACTTTTGTGTGTTGATTAAAATGACCGCTTTAGAATAAACCACTGTGTGTGTCAGTCTATACGAATTAAATACGGGCTTGTAATTACGCTTTTAATAACTAAATAAACCCTGCAAATCTATGCTAATCGAGGCAACTAACAGTGGTTGAATTTCTTCTTTGGCTTTAGGGCGTATATGCAAACGATAATAGTCGTTGTCCGGTTGTTGATAAATATCCAAGCGTTTTTCTTTCACATCAATTAGCCAAACTTCAGGAATTTGATGTTTAGCATACAGTGGCAATTTGATGTTACGGTCATAGTATAACGAAGTATCTGCTACTTCGATGAGTAGCAACACATCTTGTGCAGTTGGTAACGACTGCATATAGTCGTCGGATCGAGGCTTTAAAACTGCAATATCAGGCTCTGGCGCGGAAAACTCAGCCAGATACAGTGGATTCTGAACGGTAACAATCGCTTGATCGGCCAGCTTTTTAATCAGTAAACGGCTTAAACGGGTAACCAAGCCGGCATGAAAACTTCCTATCGGCGCCATATCAAAGAGTTCTCCGTTAATTAATTCGACATGCTCATCTTCGGTTAAGATGTTTGTTTCTGCCATGCGGTAAAAATCGCTGACACTGAGTAAGTGGTGCCGGATAGCTGTTGATGTAGTCATAAACTTCTGCTTGTCATCGAGGAGATAATATTAGGTATAGAGTCCGACGTTGGTAAAGCGACACAAAGTCCCCTCTCCCTTTGGGAGAGGGTTAGGGTGAGGGTATTACAAAGGTCGCTTAACCAACTTTGGCTCCTATAACGCGTAGAGCAGGGCGAAATGCGGGGGAATTCACCGTGCTTCCCCGTATTTTCGTTTTCGTTCATACGGCTACCTGATTTTTGGCATTTTATGATTTGCTAGTCAAATTTTTGTTTGTTTGCATGATTCATCATATCGATGAACTCATCAAATAAGGATTCCACGTCATGCGGTCCGGGACTGGCTTCGGGATGACCCTGAAAACTTATGGCAGGGCAGTCGGTACGCTTGACACCCTGTAAACTGCCATCGAACAAAGAACGATAAGTCGCTTTTAAATTATCGGGCAAACTGGCTTCATTGACGGCAAAACCATGGTTTTGACTACTAATCATCACTCGTCCCGTGGCTATCTCCTGAACCGGATGATTGGCGCCATGATGACCGAATTTCATTTTTTCAGTTTTAGCACCGCTCGCCAAAGCCAGCAATTGATGCCCCAGACAAATGCCCAGTACCGGGATTTTCTTTGCCAATATCGTTTTGATGGCTTCTATCGCATACGTGCAAGGTTCAGGATCACCCGGGCCATTGGACAAAAAAACGCCATCGGGATTCATAGCCAAAACAACTTCCGCAGGAGTAGTTGCTGGAACGACTGTGATACGACAGCCGCGGTTAGCTAGTAATCGAAGAATGTTACGTTTAATACCAAAGTCATAAGCCACCACATGCTTTACTAGATTTTCAGCCTGAGTATGGCCATTTTGTAAATGCCATATGTTTTCAGTCCAATCATAAGACCTGGAAGTACTGACTTCTTTCGCCAGATCCATGCCTTTTAATCCGGGGAAATTTTCAGTCGCTGTTTTAGCGGCTTCCAGATCAACGGACTCACCCGCCATAATACAACCACGTTGCGCCCCCTTGTCGCGCAACAGACGGGTCAACTTTCGCGTGTCTATATCAGCAATGGCAACAACATTATTATCCAGCAAATACTGTTGCAGCGTTTTTTCACAGCGCCAGTTGCTGGCCAACAAGGGCAGATCCCTGATCACCAAACCGCTGGCAAAAACAGCGGCAGATTCATTATCTTCGCTATTTGTACCGGCATTACCAATATGCGGAAAGGTTAAGGTCACAATTTGCCGGGCATAAGAGGGATCACTGAGAATTTCCTGGTATCCCGTCATTGCGGTATTAAAAACAACCTCTCCTGCAGAACAGCCGTCTATACCTATCGACACACCGTAAAATATTGTTCCATCTTCCAACGCCAATAATGCAGACTTAGTCAAACACGCCACCTCAAATGTGCAAAACGGGATGAACCTTAAAGACTCATCCCGTTATAAAAAATAAAACACCATCACTATACAAAATTATGCTGCATTGGTCATTAACAATTTTTAATATTGTTGAGAGCAAATAAAAATGTCCGCTTTAGTGGCAAACGGATAGTCCGCTTTTTGATGAATCGGAAACGGTGCATGGCGGTGTGATTGGCAAGGCGTCCGCTAGCTGGTGTAAGCTCAATATTTGCCCTGTGATAAGGGAAAATATTAGGGTCGGGCAGTTGAAGAAACCCGGTATTGCTAATTAACAGGGATAGAGATCAATGCGGGATATGAAGTAAGCTGGAACCAGATCGACCCACCCTCAAAACCTTAGTGAAACAGCGGAAGGCGGCCGCACAAGGAAAGTAAAGATTCAGTTTACCCGGCCCAAATCTAATGCCATTGCTCTGTCAGCAATGACTTAACTTCTTGAGTTTCCCGTTCGCAGTCAATGGCTGATTTCTCAACGCGGCGCTTCAAAAAGAGTCCGACGCTTAAACCATCGCTTTTACGGGAAACAAATTCATTAAGAGGGCCGCATGCCTCCAGCATTTGCTGTTCAGCCTGCAACAAAGCTTTATGCTTTTTTGAATCATCATCTTCCGTCAATACCATGACTTCACTGGTTATGCTGTTTTGTAATCGGAATACTTTTTCCACATATTGTGTAAATTCTTTCCGAGACATGCCTTGTTCGCCATAACCTCCAAAGGGCAGCGCACAACCCGATAACGTAATTGATATTAGTATCAAGCCTTGTATATTTACCAATTTTGAATACCCTTTTTCCATCCGTTATCTATACCATCACTGTATGAGGTTTAATTAAGTTATTAATTTGTTAATATACAATATTTTCATCACGACTGAATAACAGAAATAAAAAAATCAACTAAACCTGTCTGTTTGACTCGTATTGAGGATAGATAAAAACAAGTGTTTGTATTTGTCGACATTAAAATCCCGGACTAAAAATTGGTTTCATGGCTGGTTTTTCTCGAATTTAGACGACAACCATTCTAAAACCGGGATACTATAAGCAGGTCAATCTTCTCGTTCATTACAGTTTGGGTATTAAATACTTCGAAATATCAAGCGAACGACTGGCTAGAATTGCCGTATTTTAAATACCGGCAACAGGCCGAACCTATAAATTGCATAATTTTTAGCATCGAAAAAAAAGCGGCTATACTTTTTTGGTTAACAGTGGTGTTGTCAATTACAAGTGCGATAGACATCACAACCGATGAGTCAAATTAAGGATCATGTTAATTAGGGTATTCGATGAGCTGGTTTAAACACAAACAAAATGCTGTTCTTGGCATTGATATTAGTACTGCTGCAGTAAAGTTGCTTGAATTGAGTAGATCAGGCGCCGGTTATCGTGTTGAAAGCTACGCTGTGGCGCCTTTACCTCATGATGCTGTTATTAATAAAACTTTGGCTAATGTAGATGTGATAGCGGAGGCGATCAAGGTTGCTTTAAAACGATCGGAATCCAAGCTAAAACAAGCTACTGTAGCAGTGGCAGGGTCTGCTGTGATGACCAAAATTATCACCATGCCAGCATATTTAAGCGATGATGAGATGGAAGAACAGATTATGGTCGAAGCTGATCAGTATATGCCTTATTCGCTTGATGAAATAAATTTCGATTTTGAAGTAAAGCAGATTAATGAACAAAACCCGGACATGGTTGATTTATTGCTGGCGGCATCAAGAAAAGAAAATGTTGATGACCGGGTTGAAGCGCTGTCAAAAGCCGGTTTAAAGACCAGGATTGTCGATGTTGAAGCATTTGCCATTGAAAATGCTTTTTCGTTGCTGGACGATCAGTTTGCCGGATCAATGGCAAGTCAAACTGTTGCAATTGCAGATATAGGGGCAACGCTGTCAACTCTGTATGTTGTGCATGAAAATCGCATTATATATACTCGAGAGCAGGTTTTTGGCGGCAAGCAGTTAACTGAAGAAATCCAGCGCCGATACGGACTTTCTTATGAAGAAGCGGGTTTGGCAAAAAGACATGGCGGATTGCCGGACAATTATACCATTGACGTACTTGATCCATTTAAAAAGGCAATGGTCCAGCTAATTCAACGGTCGCTCCAGTTCTTTGCATCATCCAGTGCAGATAGACAAATCGATAGTATTATTCTGGCTGGCGGTTGTGCTTCGGTGCCGGGTATTGAAAAATTTGTTGAGCAAAGCCTGGGTATGCCTGTTTATACGGCTAACCCCTTCTTTAATATGACCTTGTCTAATAAAGTAAAGACCCAGGCGTTGAGTAGCGATGCACCGACAATGCTGATTGCTTGCGGGTTGGCGCTAAGGAGCTTTGACTAATGGCAAGAATCAATCTACTTCCCTGGCGGGAAGAACTGCGTAAGCAAAAAAAGCAGGAATTTTTGGCGGCGATTGGCTTATCGGTATCGATTACCTTGATTATTCTCGGCTTAACGCATACCTGTTTTGAAGGAATGAAAGCGTATCAGGAACAAAGAAACCGGATGCTGCAAACCGAAATAGCATTATTGGACAAGAAAATTGTAGAGATTAAAAGTATTGAAGCAAAGAAAAGTAAATTATTGGCCAAAATTGAACTGATACAAAAATTACAGGAAAGCCGTCCCGAAATTGTACATTTATTCGATGAAATTCCAAAGGACACACCTGACGGGGTTATTCTTGCAAAATTCACGCAAAAGGGTTCAGACCTGATATTTGAAGGTAAGTCACAATCAAATGCACGGGTATCCGCTTTTATGAAGGCCATTGATGCATCATTATGGCTGCAAAAACCGAAGCTTAATGTGATTCAGAAGATGGTAAAAACAGATTCCGGACAGTTAAGTGATTTCACTCTGCATGCAAAGTTAGGCAGAAAAAAAGCACAAGAAGCTGAGAGTGGGGGCGCACATGAATCTGTCGGAAATTAATTGGGATATAAATACCGCTGGAACATGGCCATTACCCATTAAGGCAGCGGCGACGTTGCTTATTTGCGCTTTGGTCGCGGGCACAGGTGTTTACTTTGATACACTTGATCAGTTAGCTGAGCTTGAAAGTACAGAGCAGAAGGAACTGGAATTAAAACAGGAATTTGAAGGAAAGCAAACGAAAGCGGTAAATCTTAAAGATTACCAGGATCAACTGGCGCAAATTGAAATACAACTGCATGAAATGATACGGCAAATGCCCACAGAAGAAGAGGTGGCCAGTCTTTTGGTTGATATTACACAGACAGGATTAGCGAGTGGTTTGGAATTTAGACTGTTCAAACCGGAGGCGCCGATTCGTAAGGAATTTTACTCAGAATTGCCGATTAATATTCAGGTAATCGGAAATTATAATGGACTCGGATTGTTTGTCAGCGGTCTGGCATCCTTACCCAGAATTGTCACCGTACACGATGTCAGTATTCTTCCAGAAGGCAAGGAGGGGACAATGCTGATGAATGCCATGGTAAAAACTTACAATGAGGGTTCTGATACTGCCAAAGCAGACCAAAAGACTCAGAGAAAAGGCAGAAGGTAATGAGTCCATATAAATTACTGTTGTCATGCCGCAAACAGCTGAATTTACTGATATTTTGTGTTATTTTTCCGGTTTTATTAGCAGCCTGCAGTGACGATTTTTCAGATTTAAATCACTATATCTCGAAAGTTAAAGCCAGACCTAAAGGGCCCATTAAACCATTGCCCGAAGTTGAAATGGTCGAACCCTTTATTTTTAAACCAGAAGGTTTGCGTGACCCATTTAAACCGCTAGACAAATCGCTACAAGATGATGAAACCGATATAGCAACAGGCAGCGGAATAAGACCGGATATCAATAGGCGTAAGGAAGCACTGGAGGCTTTTCCTCTGGATGGCTTAAAAATGGTGGGAACTATAGAGATGAAGTCGAGCTTGTGGGGCTTGGTAAAAGCAAGCGACGGCAGCATTCACCGGGTTCAGACTGGTAATTATATGGGTGTAAATTACGGGAAAATTATTGACATAACTAGCGATAAAATCGACTTGATGGAAATAGTGCCTGATAAACCGGGAACATGGCGTGAGCAGCAGACTTCATTAGCGTTAACAGAGTGATAATGGGGATAACAAATGAATACACTAGGCAAGGCGGTATTATGTTGAATAAAATGGGGCGATCTATATATATTTATATCTTATCAACTATCAATTTATTCAAACTCATAAAAATAGCCAGTCTTGCCGGCATGGATTCATGCCGGAACGGCGTAGCGAGCATCCGTAATAAAATCGACAGGCGGCAAGGTATTTATATAATCTTTTGCCTGTTTTTGTTTATATTCCAGACGGCTGCCGTCAGAGCCGCTGATCTGGCTATTTCGGGGATAGATATAGCGAGTCTGGCGGGGGACAGGCTGCAAATCCAGCTGGAAATGAATGGCGCCGCTTTCGCGCCTAAAGTATTTCATACTGATAATCCTGCCAGGATTGCCCTGGATTTTTCCGGCGTAAAAAACGCACTGGATAAAAAAATGTATCCGGTAAATCAGGGCGCCGTGAGCAGTATTTATGTTGCGGAAGCAGCAGACAGGGTTCGGGTTGTGGTCAATCTGCTTGAATCAACGCCGTATGAAACCAAAGTGCTTGGCAATAAAGTGCTGCTGACTTTAACCCGCGCAAAGTCAGTAATACCTCCTGCATTTAAACGTCCGGATGAAAAAACAACAATTCCTGTCATCAACAAATACGCAAATTCAAACGTTTCCGCACTGATACCTGAACAGGCTATTAGCGGTTTTGATTTTAAACGCGGCGACAGGAGCGAAGGGCGGATACTCGTTTACCTGGCCAATCCCAATACCATCGTTAACTCCAGACAGGAAGGTGGAAAAGTTGTCATAAGTTTGCTGAACACCCGCTTGCCAGAAAATTTAAGCAAAAGGCTGGATGTTTCCGAGTTTGCAACCCCGGTCAAGTTTATCGATGCAAGCTCATCAAATCAGGAGGCCATCATTACTGTGACGACGCAAAATGATCTTTACGATTATTCGCTGTTTCAATCTGAAGGTTTGTTGACGATTGAATTCCGGCCTTTAAGCATTGCGGAAAAAGAAGCATTGGAC
Organism: Methylococcaceae bacterium; assembly: GCA_024636875.1. Classification (GTDB taxonomy): domain Bacteria; phylum Pseudomonadota; class Gammaproteobacteria; order Methylococcales; family Methylomonadaceae; genus JAGXGJ01. The sequence goes on from JAGXGJ010000114.1 coordinate 17,796, forward strand.
AGAACCAGAACAAAATATACCGGCGACAGATTGTCGTTAAACTTTCAGGACATAGAAATACGCAGTGTTATTGCCATTCTTGCCGAGTTTACCGGGCAGAATGTGGTTGCCGGTGATGATGTAACCGGAAATATCACATTAAAACTGGATGATGTGCCCTGGGATGAAGCGCTGGATTTTATCATGATGACCAAGGGACTGGGCAAGTATGAAACCGGTAATGTCACGTTGATTTCACCACTGGATAACATTAAAGACTATAAGCAGAAACAACAGGAAACAGCGGCAGTGGTTGAACAATTAGACCCGTTGATAACTGAATACCTTAAAATCAATTACGCCAGAGCTGAAGAATTTAGAAATCTGTTGAATGGCCTGGATACAGGCGCTCTTGGTAGTTGTTCAGAAGTGCAAAGTTCCAAACAACAATCTAGAGAGAAGGTGGGAGATCAAGGGAAAGATGATCAAACAGAAGGAAGCGAAAACGAAGGTGTAGGGGAAAATCAAAGTGGAGGAGCAAGCAAGCTCGATGAGACGTTCACTTTTCTTTCTTCTCGTGGATCAGCCGTTGTTGATGGCAGGACAAATACCTTGATCGTTAAAGAGACTGCACAACGTTTGGAAGAGGTAAAGAAGCTTATTCGCAAACTGGATGTTCCCGTGCGTCAAGTTATGATCGAGTCAAGAATAGTTGTTGCTAACAATTCATTTGCAAAAGAGTTGGGGGTCAGGTTTGGCGTGGCAGGGAGTAATGCTACATTTGGAACCATCGCAACCGACGTCGGCAACAAGACGTTAAATAACCCTATCAATGGAACCGCTATTGTAGATAATGCACTGGTGGATCTCGCTGCTTCGAACCCATACGGCGCATTAGGCATGACCTTGGCAAGAGGGGCTGATTATGTGCTCAATTTGGAAATATCTGCATTGCAGGATAATAATCGGGGCGAGCTTGTTTCCAATCCAAGAGTGATGACATCTGATCGTTGTCTTGCAACGATTCAACAAGGCCAGAGAATTCCATATTTAACTGTAAGCCAGAATGGAACCCAAACTACATTTGTGGAAGCATTGCTGCAATTGAGCGTCCTGCCGCAAATAACGCCTGATGGCAGCATTATTATGAGCCTTTTTATTACCAAAAATACTCCCGGACGGGTAGCGACAGCGAATGGTGATCGTGAGATTGATAAACGGGAAGTTAAAGCTAGTGTACATGTTAAGGATGGTGAGACCATAGTGCTGGGCGGGATCTTTGAAGGAACCTTACAAAATAACACTAATTCAGTGCCTTTCCTTGCCGATCTGCCGGGCATTGGTTTCCTGTTTAAGAAAACTCTCGCTACTGATGACAAAAGGGAGTTGCTGATTTTTGTAACACCGAAAATCATGAAAGAAAATGTAGCAAGCAATTGATCGCTTCTACTTGAGCTAAAAAAGGGGCATAATGCCCCTTTTTTATTGTTTTACCCGCACAAATAAGGATCGCCCGGCGCCACAGCTATTTATGCCCGGCTGGATTTAGACCCTGTTCGTTCATCAGTCGAATGCGCTGCCAGCGCAATGCTGACGGCGGCAGGCTTAAAACCGGTGGCAGAGGTTGTACCGCTCAAACAAAACAGAAGTTAATTCAATGAACATTGCAGAACGCATTTATGAAACCGTCAAAACTCTGCCCGAACACGCCACATCAGAGGTGCTGAATTTTGCAGAAGGTTTAAAAGCCAAACAAGCCGAAGATGAGCGTATACGCAGAGAAAATGCACTGGCCACTTTGGCGAAATATCGCGGTCGCTTCAAAGCCGGTAAATTTAATCGTGAAGAATGCTATGACCGCTAAGGTAGAAACATAAATGGATAATACGAAAAAAGATTTTGATCTCGAAGGTATGGCCTTTGAAGAATCTATGCCCAATTGGATTTAGACTTGGTCATGACAAGATCAGAAAATATATATTTGGTTGGCCTCATGGGTGCAGGAAAAACCACGATAGGCCGGCAGTTGGCAAAATCACTGTCGGTGCCATTTTATGACAGCGATAAGGCGATTGAAGAAAGCACCGGCGTAGATATTCCAACCATCTTCGAGTTTGAAGGGGAAGAAGGCTTCAGGGATCGCGAACAAAAAATGCTTCAGCAATTGACGCAACTGGAAGGCATCGTGTTGGCTACCGGCGGCGGCACGATCTTGCGTGAAGAAAATCGCCGCTTATTAAAGGAAAATGGCTTTGTGGTTTATTTGCAATGTTCAGTAGAAAGAATACTGGAAAGGACGCGCAGGGATACGCAGCGGCCTTTGCTAAAAGCAGATAATCCCAGAGAGCGGATAGAAGGCTTGTTTAGACAACGTGAACCCCTTTATCTATCTTGTGCGGACTTGATAGTTGATACCGGTGTCTTGCAAAGTAAAACCGTTGTCAGCAAAATTCTGGAAAAATACAAATCGGTTAATCGTTGAGAGATGAAAACATTGCTGGTAGCGTTGGGTAACCGCAGTTATCCGATTTATATAGGTTCGGATTTATTAAATCAATCCGAACTCTATGCGCGACATATCAAGGCTAGACAGGTCATGGTCGTAAGCAATGAAACTATTGCACCCTTGTATCTGGATACAGTTTTAAAAAATTTGCAGGGTTATCGTGTTGAAACAGTGATATTACCGGATGGTGAGCAATTTAAGACTTTAGACTATGTTACGCAGATTTTTGATAAGTTGCTGGCCTGCAAGTTTAGCCGTAACGCTACATTGATCGCTTTGGGCGGCGGCGTTATTGGCGATATGGGCGGCTTTGCAGCGGCTTGTTATCAGCGGGGCATTGCTTTTTTGCAAATACCTACAACTTTGCTGGCGCAAGTTGACTCTTCGGTTGGCGGCAAAACCGGCGTTAATCATCCTTTAGGGAAAAACATGATCGGCGCTTTTTATCAGCCGCAATGCGTTATCGCTGATGCCAATGTTCTGGATACACTGGATGACCGGCAATTATCGGCAGGTTTGGCCGAAGTAATCAAATATGGACTGATCAGGGATGTCGAGTTTTTTGCATGGCTGGAAAACAATATCTGCGCATTATTGGCCAGAGACAAGCAAGCCCTGTCATTTGCTATTGAAAGGTCATGTATTAATAAAGCCGAAATTGTAGCTGTTGATGAAACCGAAACCGGCGTAAGAGCGACATTAAATTTGGGTCATACCTTTGGCCATGCGATTGAAACCGGTGCGGGTTACGGCGCCTATCTGCATGGCGAGGCGGTAGCGATTGGCACCTGTCAGGCTGCGGATCTTTCCAGAAGAAAAGGCTGGTTAAATGATGCTGATGTGGAAAGAATTATCGCGTTGTTCAAAAAATCCGGCTTACCTGTCTATCCCCCGGAACAAATCGATGCGGATCGATTTTTAGACTTAATGGCGGTTGACAAGAAAAATGTTGATGGTCAAATCAGATTGATTTTGTTAAAAAAAATCGGCGCCGCTACCTTGCCGATAGATGTTGACCGAAGCCTGTTAGAACTGACACTTAAAACCTATGGCAGGAAATGATACCCATAGGTATCATGCGAAGAAGTCGTTGATGGAACCAAAAAACAGGGCTTTCCCTTCCTTGATAACACAGGAGCGAACCCGACAACTTGAATTATTAATCCACCTGCTTTCCAACTCAAGGGAATCTCTCGTTGTGTGCGGACCTGAGGGCATCGGTAAAACGGCGCTTCTCAAGGTTTTACAGGAATACCCGGTTGAATCGCAGCTTTATTGTCTTGTGCAAGGCAATGCGGATTTAACTTTCGAAAAGGTTCAGGAGCGTATGGCTAAGGCTATCAGGCAGGATAAGTCCAATAAACCGGTTCAGATCCAGCCTGAAAACCGGCACAAGAAAATGGTTTTAATGATTGATGATGCAGGTTATCTGGTACCCGGTCTGATAAACACTATCATTGAATACGCGGCTGATAATGCTTATTTAAGGGTTATTTTTGTATTAACGCATGATGATTTATATCTGAAATATAAATCAGATAGTGCGGTTGATGATTGCAGCTTTATTGAAATTCCACCTTTGTCAGAAAGAGAATGTGGTGAATTTTTAATGCAACTAGCCGCGCAAGCAAGGAATCAAGTGTCGTTCGATGCTATCAATGACGATATGATAGCAAGCATTTATCGGAAAACGCAGGGTATTCCAGGGAGAATTATTGCTAAATTGCCGGATGCAGTTGTCTCCAAAAAAAGCGAAAATTCGCTGTCTATACTGGTCGGCGCTGTGGCCGGATTGGTTGTTATTGCGCTTGGTGTGCAATGGTATAGCACTTCAGAATACAACAGGCCAACGCCGCCTGCTGCAAACGTAACCATTCAGAATGAACAGATCAGCCCGGTAATGTCAGAGCAGTTTGTCGGAGAGGTCATGGAGCATTTAACAAAGTCAGGCATGGACGCTATTGTAAATAATGGATCCGAAGCAAGTCAGGCTGCGCTTGATTGGGCATTATGCAATAAACAAGGGTCTGGTGATAGCCAACAAATAATCCCTGAGTTCCTGGTGCTTGGCGGCGAAGCGGATGACAGCAAGATCGTTAATAATGCCGGGATATCTGTGTCGAAAAATCCGCAAATAATACCAAAGCCGCAAATCGAAGCCGTCATTGAAGAACAGGCAGAAGTCGCAGATCGTCAGGATAACGCTGAACAATGGCTAAAAACTCAAGCGACTGGCAATTATACGCTGCAGATCATGGTGTTATCAAAGGAGCAGTCGGCGAAGAATGTCCTGGAAAAATATCCACTATTGAAAGACGACTTAAGGTATCTCAAGAAGATAATCAATGGCAAGGAAAGGTTTTTTCTGCTGTATGGCTCTTTCACCAGCTACGCCTTGGCAAATCAGGCTAAAAAATCCCTGCCTGCTGAGTTCCATAATTCATTGGCGAGAAAAATGAGTGCGATTAAAAAATAAATAAAGGTGTATAAATCTGGCATCCATTACAATATCTAAAAACCTCAATTATCAAACTTAATGACTTTATTAAAAAACGACAACTTTATCAGAGCCCTTTTAAAACAACCTGTTGATCGAACGCCGGTATGGATGATGCGACAGGCTGGAAGATACTTGCCGGAATACAGAAAAGTGAGAGAGCAGGCAGGTAGTTTTTTAAATCTGTGTACCAATCCCGAGTTAGCCTGTGAAGTGACCATGCAACCTTTGCGGCGCTTTGATTTTGACGCAGCTATTCTGTTTTCAGACATATTGACTATTCCTGATGCGATGGGTCTGGAGCTTTATTTTACCGAGAACGAAGGGCCTAAATTTAAAAATCCGGTAAGAACGGCTGCGGATATCAGTAAATTACCCATTCCTGATCCGGAAACTGAATTGCGCTATGTGCTTGATGCGGTCAGGTTAATCAGAAAAACCTTGCAAGGCAGTGTGCCGTTGATTGGCTTTTCAGGAAGTCCCTGGACTTTGGCGACTTATATGGTTGAGGGCGGCGGCAGCAAAAGTTTCCAAAAAGTTAAAGGCTTAATGTATGAACAACCCAGGCTGCTGCATAGTATGCTGGATAAACTTAGCTCTTCGGTCGCGGCTTATTTGAATGCCCAGATTGAAGCAGGCGCTCAGGCTCTTATGTTATTTGATACCTGGGGCGGGATGTTGACATCCGAAGATTATATTGAATTTTCGTTATATTACGCCAGGCAAGTCAGGGCATTGCTGAAAACCGATAGGGAAGGGCAGCAAATCCCCGCCATTTTATTTACCAAGGGCGGAGGGCTCTGGCTGGAAGCCATGGCTGATGCAGGTTATGATGCACTGGGTCTGGATTGGCAGACAGATATACAAAAGGCGCGCGCCAGAGTCGGCGGCCAGGTCGCATTGCAGGGTAATATGGACCCTGTTGCGCTTTATGCGCAGCCGGAAATCATCATCGAAAAAGTCAAAACCATTTTGCATAAATACGGTTCGGGTTCGGGTCATGTGTTCAATCTGGGGCATGGTATCTTGCCGGACATCAATCCGGATCATGTTAAAGCAATGGTCGATGCCGTACATGAATACAGCCCGGCTTATCATAAATAGTCTTACTGGAGGATATAACTTTGAAATTATTAACTATTTTTCTGGCAATTGGGTTGCTTGTTGTTAATGCGGGGATTAAGGCCGAGACTATTGAAGCAGGTAAACCGGTAGATATTGTTGTTTATAGAAGCCCGAGCTGTAATTGTTGTGGAAAGTGGCTGGAGCATTTGAAAAATAACAACTTTAATGTCAAGGATATCGTTACCGGTGATGTCCAGGCAATAAAAAATAAATACGGGGTTTCAAAAGAGATGGCTTCCTGTCACACGGCCATAGTCGACGGTTATGTGGTTGAAGGGCATTTACCCGCTAATGACATTATGAAACTGTTGAAAACCAAACCAAAAATTGTTGGCATCGCAGTTCCCGGTATGCCCAGCGGTACACCGGGCATGGAAATGGGGGGCAGAAAAGATCCTTATAAAGTTATGAGCTTTGACAGGGAAAATCACTATAAGGTATTTAGCAGTTACGAGTGATTCACGGAGCTTATATAGAGTCCGGCGTTGGTAAAGCGACACAAAGTACCCTCTCCCTTTGGGAGAGGGTTAGGGTGAGGGTATTTCAAAGGTCGCTTTACCAACTTTGGCTCCTATATGGCCACGCAAGGTGGGCAGAAAAGCATTTGCCCACACAGTTGGAAGTCTTAAATTGATGTGCCGTGCTGCGCAGGTACATCGCGCCGTGTTGCTCCGGTATAAAGTTGTCTGGGTCGTCCGATTTTTTGATCGGGATCAGCAATCATTTCATCCCAATTTGCAATCCAGCCTACGGTCCGGCCCATCGCGAACATCGCGGTAAACATATTGGTGGGTATACCTAATGCATGAAACACAATACCTGAATAAAAATCGACATTCGGATAAAGTTTTTTCTCAATGAAGTAGTCATCTTCGAGAGCGATGCGTTCCAGTTCCAGGGCTAATTTGAATATCTTGTCATCATGCAGCCCCAGTTCAGTAAGCACTTCGTGGCAGGTTGCACGCATCAATTTGGCGCGCGGGTCATAATGTTTATAAACGCGGTGACCGAAGCCCATAAGTCTGAACGGATCGTTTTTATCCTTGGCCTTTTTTATATAAGCAGGGATATGTGAAATATCTCCAATTTCTAAGAGCATGTTAAGTACGGCTTCGTTAGCGCCTCCGTGCGCAGCTCCCCATAGACAAGCAATACCGGCAGTAATACAGGCGTAGGGGTTGGCGCCGCTGGAACCTGCCAGGCGTACGGTTGAGGTTGAAGCGTTTTGTTCATGATCGGCATGAAGGATTAAAATTCTGTCCAGTGCGCGTACCAATAGCGGGTTAGGTACAAAATCATCACAGGGCGTTCCCAGCATCATGCGCATAAAGTTTTCCACATAACTCAACTTGTTTTGCGGATACATAAACGGTAAGCCAATGCTGTATTTATGACACATTGCCACAATAGTCGGAACTTTGGCAATCAGGCGTACGGCGCTCATGTCACGGTCCTCCTTGGATTTTATATCCAGTGCATCGTGATAGAACGAGGATAGGGCGCCCACTACGGCGACCATAATCGCCATCGGGTGTGCATCGCGGCGAAAACCTTTGAAGAAATAGCTAAGCTGATCATGCAGCATCGTGTGCAGAGTAATAGCTTCTTCGAACTCCTGCATTTGTGCGTTGTCGGGTAATTCGCTATTCAACAATAAATAGCAGACTTCCAGAAAAGTACATTTTTCTGCAAGCTGTTCGATAGGGTAGCCTCGATAAAGTAATATTCCAGCTTCGCCATCTATATACGTTATCGTAGAGCTGCAACTGGCAGTAGACGTAAAACCCGGATCGTAAGTAAACATGCCTGTCTGTTTATACAACTCCTGGACATCTATTACATCGGGTCCTGTAGTTCCTGATAAAACGGGTAGCTCGAATATAGGCTTGGCGTTCTCATTCAAGGTAAGGCTGCGTTGATCGGACATGACTTTCTCCTCATTTCAAAAACGGTATGGCACAATCTCAATAGGGGCGGCGCGACTCTCAGGAATGAATTACATTTGTTATGGCTTGCTTTGCCAATTCAGTCACTTTAGTCCAGTTTTTCGATCTTACAGCATCCGCAGGGACAAGCCAAGATCCGCCCACACAAGCGACATTGCCCAAATTTAAATAGGCATTGTAGTTGTCAGGTGAAATTCCACCGGTCGGACAAAAAGTGGCGGATGGAATTGGCCCGGCGATGGATTTTAGCATCGGTATGCCACCTGCGGCTTCTGCCGGGAAAAATTTGAAATGATCCAGGCCGTACTCCATGCCCAACATTAATTCCGACAGTGTTGCTATGCCAGGAATCAAGGCTATATTTCCCGCTTTAGCGGAAGTTAGCAGCGCGGGTGTCAAGCCGGGACTAATGGCAAAAACCGCTCCTGCATCTTCAGCCGCTTTTAATTGTCCGGGCGTAGTAATTGTGCCTGCACCGACAATCGCATCCTTGACTTCCTGGCTGATGAGTCTGATGGCATCCAGTGCGATAGGTGTGCGCAAGGTGATTTCCAGCACTTTAATGCCGCCTGCAACCAGGGCTTTTGCCAAAGGCACAGCATCATCCAGATTTTGAATGACCATGACGGGCATGACAGGGCCGGCGTTTAAAACTTCTTTGGGTTGGATTTTCCAGTTGTTTGAACTCATGGTTTTTCAGGTACAAGGTAAAAGGTACAAAGTGAAAGGTGAAAGGTTCAGGGTGTCACGGGTTGCTTTTTGTGCCTTTCACCTTGAACCTATTCGTTAATCGACAAGAAACAGGTTGGAAGCACCTGTTTCAGCAGAAGATGCGCCCAGGCGGAAGCGGCCAAACATCTCGCGTCCCATGCCATAGTGGTGATTTTTTGCGGAATTGGGCACTGGAATTCGGGCCTTGAATCCGGCTTCGTCCACCAATACGTTGATATTGCCGGTTTGCAGGTTCATGGAAATAATATCGCCATTATGTACTTTTGCCAAGGGGCCACCGGCTTCACATTCCGGGCATAGATGAATAACTGAGGGAACTTTACCCGAAGCGCCTGACATGCGGCCATCAGTAACCAGTGCAACCTTGAAGCCTTTGTCTTGCAATACGCCCAGCGGCGGCGTCAGTTTATGCAGTTCCGGCATACCATTAGAGCGCGGCCCCTGAAAGCGTAGCACGGCAACAAAATCTTTTTCCAGCTCACCGCGTTGAAAGGCAGCTAGAAAATCTGTCTGATCATCAAATACCACGGCTGGCGCTTCAACGATCTGATGATCAGCAGACACAGCTGAAAGTTTGGATATGCCGCGCCCTAAATTGCCGTGCATTACATGCAGGCCGCCGCCGGTAGCAAAAGGCTTTGCAACCGGGCTGAGCACTTCCGGATCCAGAGAGGCTTCGGGGACGGGTTCCCATACCAATTTATTGTCAATCAGCTTGGGTTCCCGGCAGTAGCTGCTCATGCCGCGTTCGTCGGCAACCGTTATAATATCTTCATGCAGGAGCCCGTTCCTTAGCAGTTCAGCGATTAGCACGCCCATACCGCCAGCGGCTTGAAAGTGGTTAACATCAGCAGGTCCGTTGGGATAGATTTTTGCAATCAAGGGAATTGCTTTGGAAAGTCTGTCAAAATCATCCCAGTTAAGAACGATACCGGATGCGCGGGCAATGGCGATCAGGTGCATGGTGTGGTTGGTTGATCCTCCGGTTGCCAGCAAGCCGATGACAGCATTGACTATCGCTTTTTCGTCGACCATGTGGGCAATCGGGCGATAATCGTCACCTAATGCGGTAAATTTCAACACCTGTCTGGCTGACGCTTTGGTTAGTTCATCGCGCAACGGCGTGTAAGGGTTGATGAACGAACTGCCGGGTAGATGCAGTCCCATAATTTCCATCATCATCTGATTGCTGTTAGCTGTACCGTAAAACGTACAGGTGCCCGGGCTATGATAAGATGCAGATTCAGCTTCGAGCAGCTCTTTGCGGCCAATTTTACCAATAGCATATGCCTGGCGGGCGCGGGCTTTTTCTTTATTAGTGATGCCGCTGGGCATGGGGCCCGCTGGTACAAATACAGCCGGTAAATGACCAAAGCTTAGCGCACCTATCAGCAGTCCGGGCACAATCTTGTCACAAACACCCAGATACAAGGCGCCATCAAACATGTTGTGGCTCATGCCTATGGCGGTGGCCATGGCAATCAAGTCACGGCTAAATAAGGACAACTCCATCCCGGGCTGTCCCTGAGTGATGCCATCGCACATGGCGGGTACGCCGCCGGCGACCTGAGCGACTCCACCTGCTTCTCTAATCGCAGCCTTGATTAAATCAGGCGCTTCCTTGTACGGTTGGTGAGCCGACAACATATCATTGTATGACGTAATGATAGCGATATTGGCTTTTTGATCGCCGGTCAAATCGGCTTTCTCACTGGCGCTACAAGCTGCAAAGCCGTGAGCCAAATTGCCGCAGCCCATTCCTGAACGAACAGGGCCCTTTTTGGCGGCCGCATCAATATAGTTCAGGTAGGCTGAGCGGGGTTTATGACTGCGCTCAATGATTTCTTGAGTCACTTTCTCTATTACGGGATGCATGTTTATTCCTATACAGGGTTACGCGGAGATCAGGTCTTAATCTTTATAAGAAACAGAAATTGGTTCAAGGTTCAAAAGTTTAATTCGGCTACCTTACGCCATTCATGGTTGTCATTCTTCCCATGCCCTGCCATCTCTGGCAAGCAAGGCAACCGAGGCGACCGGTCCCCAAGTGCCGGCAGGATAGGGTTTAGGTGTATCTTTATAGTGGTTCCAGGCATTTTGGATGGAATCAATCCAGGTCCAGGCCTGTTCAGTTTCTTCGCGGCTGAGAAATAGTGTCGGGTTGCCGCGCATGGCTTCCAGTACCAGTTTTTCATACCCGCCGAAAATACGGTTCTTTTTAAAGGCATCAGAAAAACTTAAATCCAGCTTGGTCTTTTTCAGTTTAATGTGTTCATCAATACCGGGTATCTTATTAAGTATCTCGATTTCTACACCTTCATTCGGTTGTAGATGAATAATTAATTTATTGGGCGGCAGTTCGCGAAAGCTGTCTTTAAAAATATTGTGCGGCAGCTGTTTAAAATAAACCACAATTTCTGTGCGCTTGCCGGTTAAACGTTTGCCAGTGCGCAAGTAGAACGGTACACCTGCCCAACGCCAGTTATCAATATCAACGCGCAAGGCGACAAAACTTTCTGTAGTGCTTTCAGTATTTGCCCCGGCTTCTTCCAGGTAGCCGGGTACGGCACACCCTTTGATGTAACCTGCGGTGTACTGGCCACGTACGGTTTTTTCTTCAACATTGCTGGCGGTAATCGGACGCAGTGCTTTAAGGACTTTTATTTTTTCACTGTGGATGTTTTCAGCTTCCAGATTGGCAGGCGGCTCCATGGCAATAAAGGTCAGAATCTGTAACAGGTGATTTTGCAGCATGTCACGCAACTGTCCGGTTTTATCAAAATAATCCCAGCGGCCTTCAATGCCGACTTCTTCAGCTACGGTAATCTGGATATGATCGATGGTGTTGTGATTCCAGTTGGTGGTGAAAATGGAATTGGCAAAGCGCAGCGCTAATAAATTCAATACCGTTTCTTTACCCAGGTAATGATCTATCCGATAAACCTGCTTTTCACTGAATACGCTAGCCACTTCATTGTTGATTTCTCTTGATGATTTAAGATCATGTCCGATGGGTTTTTCCATCACCATGCGCGAGTTTTCAGTCAAAATGCCAGAAGCAGAGAGTCCCTGGCAAATACTTTTAAATAAAAACGGCGATACAGCAAAGTAATTCACCATAATTCTGGATTTCTGGTCAATGACGGTGTTTAATTGACGGTATTGATCCGCTTGGGTCAGATCAATTTTCAGATACGAGAGTCTGGCTGAAAAACGCTCCCACACAATGTCTTCAAGGTCATCGGTCAAAAACGCCTGTAAACTCTTGCAAGCGGTCTCAATAAATTCCGGGGTTCCCATGTCATGCCGGTCTACACCGATAATCCGGGTGTCTGGTTCAATGAAGCTGGCTTTTTCAAGACGATACAAGGAAATGATCAGCTTGCGTTTCGATAGATCGCCCAGCGCCCCATAAATTACCAAATCACAGGGTTCAAAGGTTTTTTTGTCTGTCATGTATTTGATTGTCGAATAAAAATTATAGGCTGATAGAAAACGACGTAATTGCCATGCCGAACTATTAATATTTTATTATCGCAGAATCCGGCTCAAGATGCTGTACTGATTGCTATGCCTTGAGCACTCGATACCAGCAATGTGATGGCTGTTTTTAAAATCCCGTTTTGTTTTTTTTATGCACCAATACGGAGTTTTGGCCGCTTTTGCAAGGCCGCTGATAGTCATACAGGACTGGGCAAGTATTTAAAGGATTCAGGCATAAGAAGCAGTTGTATAATATCGAATCGAAAATTTATTGACAGACACTATCAATTGATCTTATAGTATCGACTCAATACTATGCTTCAAGAGGTAATTATTATGAGTACTGCAATTTTTTATCATGCCGGTTGTCCTGTTTGTTTGGGCGCAGAGCAGTTGGTGGCTAATGCCATTGACCGTTCAAAGTATCAGGTTGAAGTTGTCAATTTGGGTGAACAGGCTGGTCGTATAGGAGACGCTGAAGATGCCGGGGTGAAATCAGTTCCTGCATTGGTCTTGGATGATCAGGTTTTTCATATCAACTTTGGCGCATCCATTGATGACTTAAAATAGTAAAAAGGTGAAAAAAATGAGTGAAGTAGCACAACAAAAAGACAGATTCTGGATATATGTCGGTATAACAGTGTTTGTTATAGTGGCAGGCATTCTACTGATCAAACAAAGTGAGAATGAAAAGTTTGCCCCGATTAAGCAGCAGGTAGCAGAGGAACTTGCTCAAATGAATGTCCGGGTTTTGAACTGAACCAGAATTTTCCCGGCTCATAATCAATAAGACAGGCAATGTTATTTGGCGCGATCAATTTTACGTCTGCAGACAGTTTAGTTTATAGGCCATTGTGCGCGGTTCTGAATAAACACTCCAAACTTGTTTAGGCCAAGTGTCGGATTGACCTTTAGCGTATCAATTGATCGCTTAAATACCCAATAATAACCAGGAGAGAAAGAAATCATGAAACTTAATTTAATAGGCTTGATGGCCGCGTTAGCCTTTTTTTCAAGTACTGCCTTGGCAACCGAATATATTTACCGGGACCTGATGGCGAATACGCTGCCTTCGCCTGGCTGTGCAGTAGAATCGGAGGCGATTGCAAGTGCTTCAAAACCCTACAACATTAAGAACTACAGTAAAAAGTTTTGTCAGACGCAAGGCTACGGTTGGCATGTTGAGACAGTAAAGGACAACGGCAAGGCCGTTTGTACGGATTGCGATGGTTCTAATAGCGGTAAAAAGAAGTGCCATCTGGAAGATGTGGTTGTTACCTGCAAACGTATTAGACCCGGTTCAGTAGGTATGCTGCCCGGCAAAAGTTAAGCGCGGCTGCTATCTGCAAGAGGCTTGATGCAACTGAAATTATAGTACTGATGAGTGATTAGGTGATTTCCAGAAAATAATTTACCCATCAGGTGGGCCGAATCAGGATGTCCCATTTTGGCAGGATTGGGTTTCGTTCCAGTCTGGCTTCAATCGCCAACATCGCCTTCTTAGACAGTGAAATTCCTTTCTGGTAGA
>JAGXGJ010000115.1 GCA_024636875.1 Methylococcaceae bacterium
GCCAGCTTAAAAAAGACCTGCCTAAAGCACAAGATTTCGTTTTGGCATTATCTTAAGGATAGGTTGCTTGGCGAAAGCAATATTCCACCGTTATCTGATTTGATTCGGGCTGCGGCTACCTGTGGGTAATGAGAAGTTACCCGATAACCGCACAACATACTGTTTTGGCCTATGTTTACAAAGGCGAGCTGGCAGTCGGCGCGTCGGACAAGATTTTAAAGGCGGGGCAACTGGGGCAGTTACAAAACGGTGATAACATACAGCTGGAAACGTAAGATCAGTCGGCGCAATTTCTCGTGTCGGCCGCGCTGCCGTTGAAAGAACCGGTTGTGCAGTCTGGTCCGTTTGTGATGAACAGCAGCGAAGAAATTGAACAGGCGTTTTGTGATTACCGTGACGGCGTGTTGACACAGTAATCAATACTTACCTAACCAGATCAAGGAGACGAACATGCAGCAAAAACCGGCAGCAACCCGTGTAAAAATTCACAATATTATTCAGACGCGCTGGAGCCCTAGAGCTTTTGACCCTGACAGACCGGTGAGTCCTGATGATTTGCTGGCGCTTCTGGAAGCCGCCCATTGGGCTCCATCCTGTTTTAACGACCAGCCTTGGCGTTTTGTGGTGTGCAATAAAGCCACAGCTGAAACCAGCTGGCAACATGCATTTTCAATCCTGGCTGAAAAAAACCAACGATGGGCCAGGAACGCTCCGGTGTTGATACTTGCCGTTGCAATGGAAAATTTCAATCATAGCGGCCAGCCTAACCGCTGGGCGATTTATGACACCGGCGCTGCCAGTGCCAGCATGTGCTTGCAGGCTACTGCGCTGGGCATATCTGTGCATCAAATGGGCGGTTTCGATGCTGAAAAAGCCCGCGAGGTGTTTAATCTTCCTGGCGATTGCACACCGATGGCGATGATGGCCGTCGGCTATCAGGCCGATGTTAATGTACTCGATAATGATTTTAAGGAAGCTGAATTAGCCGCACGAAGCCGAGCCGCACTGAATGAAAGGTTTTATGCGGGACAATGGGGGAAGGGAATTGAATGAGTTGGCCTCATGGCCCTGCCTGCTCATTGCCTTCATCAGCAAGCTTTCCGCTCTCATCGCTGCGCAATGCACAAACAGTTTCGTGCAACCGCAGCAGAGCTGACTCAAGAGCCGTTATATCCTCAGGAGCGTAATCATTAAATATCCGGTTGATAAATAACAGATGCTCGGGAAAAGTGCGTTCATATAATGACTCGCCGGCAGCTGTCAACCGCACGATCTGACTGCGGCCATCCGTTTCCGAGGCGACACGCTGAACGAGTCCCTTATCCTCCAGGCGGCTGATTACGCCGGTCAACGTCCCTTTGGTTATTAATGTTTTCTCGCCCAGTTTCTTGAAAGGCATTCCGGCCGTATTGCTTAAGGTGATAATAATATCGTATTGGGGTAGCGTCAGATCCAGTGTATGAACATGACTGGCTGCATAAGCCAAAAAAGCTTGATGGGTCCTTAATAACTCGCGCAGCACTGTCGGAAATGTTGATGGAGAATTCATATTTTTAAGATTAATTGTTTTAACTAGTACCAAATGATAGCTCCAACCCAGATTAACCTCAAGATTTTTAAAGTAATCTTATTAATGCTTGATAATACAATTTAATTGCGTTATTTGAATAGCGCCAGCGTTCCCACTATTTAACTTCTTCAGAAAAGCCAAAATCGAAAAAGCGGCGAACATTTGAAACGGGTCGTTAAAAATATCATCGCTTCTGCTTTATAGAATAGAGCAATATAGATTGATTGATAAACAATAATTATTTTACTAAATGTCAATTGAAGCGCCGTCGAAATAATTTTTAATTTAAACATAGTTCTTATTAGAACAAAAATTAGTACTAATCAGAACAAATCCTGGTAGAATATAACCATACCTGGCAAGAAATTTGAATTTTTCTTACTCAAAAGCTCATTTTTATTGTTACGTATCAATATCTTGTTTATTAATTTTGAGGTTTATCCTGTGAACACATACAAAAAAATCCTGGCTTCTTTCGTTATCGCTGCACTGTCATCAACCGCTTTTGCTGTGGCGAATCCGTCGTATGAAGACGTTAAGGCCGCTATCGACAATACCCTCGCAAAAGTAGAAGAGACTAAGACGGCTCTGGACAATGGCACAGACAACGATACGCTGATTGATATGTTGACCAATGCACGCCAATTGCAAAAAGATATTGCCAATAACGTGCTTGATGTAAAACGTAATAAAGCCAGTAATGTGTTGAAAAAAGCACGTACAGCTATCCAGAAAAATGAGCTGCAAGCGGCTAAAGAGTCTTTAGCTGATGCGGCAAACCGGTATAGAGAAATTCAACAACTCTACGCTTCTACCCATTAAGCTGGTATATTTTCTGTCAAGAAAGCCAATTTAAAGGACGCTATAAACTAAACCCTTATCCGGAATTTTCGGGTAAGGGTTTTTAATGTGAGTGACGTGAAGAAAATCTCAAGGTGGGGAAGTTGGTTCTCATCAAATGAATAAATGCCTTTTTGCCAAAATCAAGACGGATTCCAGAGAATATCACTAAATTTCTGTCTTTTTACTCAGTTTATATGAATGGATTATGAATTTAATGTATCAAATAAGGAAACAATCCATATATTCCCAGTGCTATTGTCAACAATAAAAGCCTTCATTATAGTTATGTCACAGTTTAAAGAACTGTTTAACTTTATTCGAGGACTAACCCATGAACAACTTTCACAAAGATATTTTAACCGGAGCCGTGTTTGTAACTGGCCTGATTTGCTTTATTTCAGGCGAATTCATCATTTCATCCACGTTATTCGCTACTGCGGCCATTGCCAGTAACGTTAAACTGAACCGTAAAGAGGATGATAATGGACACCTGTCATGCGACTGATGCTCTTGGCTAAACTGCTTAAGCTTGCGACTTGAAGATTTCCAGGGCTTAACAGCCTTGGAAGTTTTTTATGTTTCCTCTTGCTTCACAACTTGCTTAAAATTTCTGGCACAGAATCAATCTTGCCGCTACTGGAAACATAACTCCAAACCATTACCCTCCCGGCCGCAACCGGAAATTGCAGCCCTAGCTCACCCGAATCGCCGTTATATTAAACCTCCAGGCCAGTTCCACGATTGCAAATCGTCAATGCCGACTATGTAGGGTGCCTTTATTGTCGCTGTAGTGGGGACTGGATTTGGAATAGAATACGCAAAGCCTGGCTCACTTGCTCGCGCCGAAACTTCCAAACGGCAATTCCAGAAACGAAGGCAGTCAATTTTAATGGCGTCAAGCCATTATTTGGGAGACAGGTGCAATTCACATTTACCAATTTCTGCTCTTAAAAATGCCGGTAATGACTTTTTACAGATTCACCTGCTCTGCGCTAAAAACGGCTTGCTATTTTAAGCACGCTGGCGCTGCTTGTCACTGGTCTCCACCGTGCTCGACGTGTTTACGTCTGCCAATTGGACAGGGAAAGCAGGTGGAATTTGGCATAAAAACCGACAGCATACCGCTTACCGTCGAACCGATTGCCTTCTATAAGACTGTGATAGGGGTTGGCCATATTCTGCAGCACAATTTCACAATGCTGAAATATTAACCAGGTATATTTATACGATATATTAGTTATTGGAGGTCTGTTTGGAAGCTTTATCAAACCATCGTTTAGCCTGTTGCGTATTGGCTTGTTTATTTTTTGCGGGATGCGCCGGACAGGCAAGCAAAGAAAATATCAACAAAACTGCGACTACCGAGGCTCAACAAACGCTGTCAACTGGCGTAACCGAACTGAGTTTGAAAGAGTTTTATAAATTTCCTGTAGGACCGCTCGGCCTGGCCCCCACACAAAAACTGTTGGGTCTCAAGGATAAACAAGTTCGGGTCACAGGCTACATGGTCAGAGAAGAAGAACCCACCACCGGTCTTTTCATGCTCGCGCCTCTCCCGGTGAGTCTGGCGGAAAAAGAAGATGGCCCTGCTGACGAACTTCCCGCTACAACGTTGTATGTGCATCTACCTCCAGCCGACAAAAATAACATCATTGCTTACCGTCCTGGACTATGGCAATTAACCGGAATTCTCAAACTGGGTAATCAGGAAGAAGCCAACGGTCGCATGTCTTACACTCGGCTTATTCTGGATTAACCAGCCGGCAGAATGCGGTAATTCTATCCTGCATCACTGGTATATTTGATGGTAAA
This sequence comes from Methylococcaceae bacterium, assembly GCA_024636875.1. GTDB lineage: Bacteria > Pseudomonadota > Gammaproteobacteria > Methylococcales > Methylomonadaceae > JAGXGJ01. The sequence continues at coordinate 4,226 of JAGXGJ010000115.1, forward strand.
AGCGACCCGTCAATGGAAAACCGCAAATGAAATCACATGCCGCAATGAGTGCTTAAGGTTTACAATTTTAATTCGGAGATCTTTCAATGAAACATCTTAATACCCTGGCAGCCGCCACGTTTGCCTCTATTCTGGCTGTTGGCATAAATAGCGCTAATGCCGTACCCGTTATTAGCCGTTTGACTCCACCCAGCCAATTGTTTGCGACTAACGGCGCTGAATCAGCACCGCTGATCGCCCGTTTCATCCCCGGCCAACGTTTTGACCTGCAAGCTACCGTGCGTCCGGATGGAGGTCAAACCATCACCAAGGTGGAATGGTCTATCGACGGCAAGCCCTATACACCTGCTGCCGACACTCACAGTCTGGTTCCCGCGACTTTACTTTCAGCAACAGACCCTGATGCAGTCGTTGCTTCAGTGCGTGGATACTCGAATCTCAAAGCCAAAGTGCACACCTTCACCGCCACAGCAACGCAAGCCAATGGCCTGACAGTTTCTGCTACAGGCGAATTCGAAATCGTTGCCACGCCTTTAGCAAATCACAAATCAGTCAAAAACGTCATCATCATGCTGGGTGACGGGATGGGCGCCAGCCAGCGTACAGCTGCCCGCATCATGCTGAACGGTTACTCCCAAGGCAAAGTAAACACTAAATTGGCGATGGATACCTTTCCTCACACTGCCATGATCATGACGGCATCTTTGAACACAATAGTCACTGACTCTGCTCCTGGTATGCAGAACTATGTCACTGGCAATAAGGCGGCTAATAACCAGGAAGGTGTGTGGCCGGATGATACTGCTGATAAATTCGATAACCCGCGCTTTGAATACCTGTCCGAATACCTGCATCGCACCCGGGGTAAGAAACTCGGCATCGTGACCACAGCCGATGTATTTGATGCTACACCTGCTGCCATGGCTGTCCATAGTCAGGATCGTGGCGCCGGTACCGGTATTGTCGATCAGTATTTAGACGATGCCGCTCATACCGGTCTAACTGTATTAATGGGCGGCGGCCGTAAATGGTTTCTGCCTGCCGGAGCAGCGGGTTCTGCTCGCGCCAACAGCAGCGACTATATCCTGCCTGGCGATATTATTGCCGGCTGGGGTGCTGCAAGCGGCGCACTCGACAACACTCGGAACCTGATTGCCGATTTTCAAAATGCCGGCTGGAGCTATGTGTCAGACAAAACAACGATGGACAGCGCAGGTATACCTGGCAAATTGCTGGGCTTGTTCTCCTATTCCAACATGAACGTTGCCCTGGATAAAATTGATGGCCGTCGCGGAACTTCTGCAATCGTCGATGATTACGGTTTTCCCGACCAACCCATGCTGGACGAAATGACGACTAAAGCACTCGAAGTTCTGGATGCAAATAGCGGTCAAAGTGGTTTCGTATTGATGGTTGAAGCGGCATCTATCGACAAACAGGCGCACAACATGGATAGCGAACGCATGATACTTGACACTATCGAGTTCGATCATGCGATACAGGTCGCAAAAGACTACGCGACTGCGCATCCTGATACGCTGGTGCTGGTGACTGCCGACCATGAATGCGCAGGTGCAGTCATTATCGGCGCTTCGAAAGTGTCGGATGCTGATCTGCAGGCTAAAGAAAATTCAGCCGATTCCATGCGTGATACCGTAGTAGGCACTTATGACACTGCCGGCTTCCCAAAATACACTATTGCTGCAGACGGTTATCCAACGACTACTGATGTTGATAAACGTATGTTGATCGGTTTCGGAGCTAACGCGGATCGTTACGAAGACTGGCGCACCAACGCACAACCCATTCACGACTCGCAACAGCCGCTGGACAAAACCGCCCCCCTGTCGAATTTTCCTCGTGTCAACCTTTACGATACTAATGTAAGCTCAACCCATCCTGTCCCAGGTATTAATGATTTACGGCCGATCCGCGATGAGGCCAATGGCTATTTCATAACCGGTCAGGTTACTGGTTCTTCTGCAGCCCACACCGGCGGTGACATACCATTATCAGCTTATGGCCGTAAAGCAAATTTGTTCAGTGGCACTATCGACAATACCGACGTTTTCTTCGCTGTGATGAAAGCTGTTGGCCGTTAAATGCTGTAACATATAGCGATCTCCAGCGCAGGGTGGACACTATCCATCCTGCGACGACTCAACAGAAAGATTACACCAATCTACACCCACTCCAGGCGATACAGATCCTGACGCCGATTCGCGAGATTACGGGCTGCACCGCGTGTGCGAACCTGTTTTAATAAATCCAGATTAACATCGGCAATCAGCGTCATCTCGGTATTTGGCGTTGCTTCCGCCAATATTGCATCATGTGGAAATGAAAAATCACTGGGGCTAAAAATGGCTGCCTGCGCATATTGAATGTCCATATTTTCTGCATAAGGCAAATTCCCGACGCTGCCGGTAATCGCCACAAAACACTCATTTTCAATCGCTCGGGCATGCGCACAATAGCGCACTCGCTGATAAGCATTTTTGGTGTCGGTCCAGAATGGTACAAAAATAATCTGCGCGCCCTGGATAGTCGCCAGGCGGGCAAGTTCGGGGAACTCAGCGTCATAACAGATTAATACGGCGATCTTGCCGCAATCGGTATCGAACACTTTTAAAGCATCCCCGCCCTTAACGCCCCAGCAACTGACTTCATCAATCGTGACATGAATTTTGTATTGGGCTTCAAAAGTGCCGTCACGTCTGAGCAGCCACGATACGTTATACAGCTCATGAGCACTATATTCAGGCAAAGACCCTGCAATAATATTGATATTGTAGGACATGGCCATTTCCAATAAACCATTTCGAATTTCACTGCTAAAACCCGCCAAGGCACGAATGGCATCGGGAGGGTTTTTATCATTAAACAATCCCATCAGAGGCGCACTAATATACTCGGGAAAGAGCACAAAGTCGGCATGGTAACCTGCTACCGCATCAATAAAAAATTCGGCATGCTTGAGCAACTCTTCGACGCTGGTCAATGTTCGCATTTGCCACTGCACAACACCTAAACGGATAATATTTTTAGGTCCGCCTATCGAGGGTGTTTTATCGACATAATCAAGATTAACCCATTCCAAAAGGGTCGCATAGCCCTTGGAATCGGCATCTACCGGAAGATAACCTGTCAACAGTTTACGCACATGGAACCCGTTAGCCAGTTGAAATGAAAGCACCGGATCGAAAATTTCGCGATTTTTGACCTCTTCGATATAACGTACCGGCGTAAAATTATCGGCAAATTGGGCATAGCCGGGAATCCGCCCACCCGCGATAAATCGGCGTAGATTCAGATTCCGGCATAATTCCTTGCGCGCATCATACAATCTTCGCCCCAAACGTAGCCCTCGATACTTTGGATGCACAAAAATATCGACGCCATACAAGGTATCGCCAGACGGATCATGATGAGTAAGATAACCATCACCGGTAATTTGAGCATAGGTATGAACATCGCCAAAGCGGGCATAATCTACAATCATACTCAATGCAGCGGCTACTAACTGGCCGTTATCTTCAATGACAATCTGCCCTTCAGGAAAACGGGTAATTTGTGAAGCATACTGGTCTTTCTTCCAGGCGCCACCCAAATTACCGTAAACATGCTCCATTAAAACCGCTATATTATCGTAATCATCAAGGGTTAGAAGCCGGAGTAGAAGCTTGTGTTTCCTGGTTTTGACTTTTTTCATAGCTGGCCAGTATAACTTAGTAAGTTGACAGCTTTGTTACATTATAATAATTGGCGACTAGCTGCTCTTGTTATTTCATTATTTCAATCGCTAATTTTTTGAAGCGCTTGGTCTACCGGTTTGAACTTTTTCAACTTGTTCAACAGCTTGTTTAAGCTCGGCCAGGCTTAATTTGCTAAGCAAATGGAGACCGGCGCGAAGAATTTCACCTTTCTTGACATGAATTCCTGCTGCCAGGCAGGTTTTCTTGAGCTCAGAAATTTTCAGGTAATCCTGTTCCGGAAATGAAAAACTATCTCTGATGACATTTGCCTTGATAATTTTGCTTTTTTTGCCAGAAGGTTTGACTTCTTTTTCGAGTGTTTCAACGGCTGCGTTAGTTTCAGTGACTGCGCTTGATTTTGCTATTGATGATTTTTTAGAGACTCTTTTGTTTACACCTTTCTCAATTGACGGCTCAATTTCAAGGGCTTCGGTTGCTGTTATTTTTGATTTAGGCTTTGTTGTACTCATCATGGTTTCCTTTTATACTTGAATAAAAAAGAACAGTATATACCGTTTATACTGTTTTCAATTGTATATTGACTAAAGTAACTCGCTTGATTCAAAGCCCCAGGTACAATATTTACTTGAGCAATTACTTTGGAAAAAGGAACACAGCCATGAAACAGTTACATCGAATCACCCGCACCGATGAGTCTCACTGGGTAGGCGACGGCTTTCCGGTACGCACCCTGTTTTCCTATAATACCCTGGATGCCGTGGTGAGTCCGTTTCTGATGCTGGATTATGCCGGACCCGCCGAGTTTCCACCCGCTGATAAGCCAAGAGGGGTGGGCTTGCATCCGCATCGCGGCTTTGAAACCGTCACCATTCTCTATCAAGGTGAAGTCGAACATCACGACACCGCCGGCAATGGCGGTCTGATCGGTCCGGGCGATGTGCAATGGATGACGGCGGCAAAAGGCCTTTTGCATGAAGAGATGCACTCCGCCGCCTTTACCCGTCAGGGAGGAACCTTTGAAGCGATACAACTTTGGGTAAACCTGCCTGCCCGTTACAAGATGATTGCGCCGCACTATCAGTCCATAACCGATGACCTGATTCCGGTAGTAAAGCTGGATGAAAAAGGCAGTGTCGTGCGCGTGATTGCAGGAAATTATCAAGACGCCAAAGGGCCTGCAAACACCTATACACCGATCAATTTATGGGATATGCGCTTGCCGGACGGACAAACTGTTGAACTTGAGATACCCGAAGATTACACAACACTGCTGTTTGCCTTGAAAGGCAGTATCAAAATCAATAATTCTGCAACAATGAACGATGTTGAGCTGGCGTTCTTTGAACGCTTAGGCAAAACGATTACCCTTACAGCGCTCAAAGACGCCACTCTGCTGGTCATGAACGGGGAGCCTATTGATGAGCCCATAGCCGGTTACGGACCGTTTGTCATGAATACAGAGCAAGAAATCCGGCAGGCCATCGAGGATTTTAATAGTGGGCGCTTTCAGTAATGGATAATTCTCAACAGTAGCAAAACCTTAAGCGGGGAGTCGCTATTTTTGCGAAAGCTTTTATGGGCAACGAATAAGGATAGATTGTGTGAGCGTAGCGAACCACAATCTTATCCGATTGTTGGACGAGCCCTGGAATAAACAGGAAGTTTAATTGTGAGAAATATTTTTTGAATGGAGCCTGTTAGCGCAAAATAGTAATGTCCGCTTTCTCCCAAATAGAAATGTCCGCTTGTGATTAAATTCACCCCTTGTTAATACAAGGTGGATATTTTGGAAATGAAAAAGCTGATGAGTCAGAAAGAAGCAACGCGAGCTCAAA
>JAGXGJ010000116.1 GCA_024636875.1 Methylococcaceae bacterium
TGAACACGGATTTACACGAATAAACAACTAGTTACATCAATTCTTTGTGACACCATTTGGGTGAAGTGCCAGCCTCGCGCAACATAATGTTTTATCAGTGTTTTTCTGTGTAAATCTGTGGCTAACTAAGGTTTTTAGGATTACTGGATGTATCTGACGTAATGACCGGCAGGTATCAAAAAACAGTTGCACACGCTGATTTCCAGGCCAAAAAACGCAATAGATCGTTGTACACCCACTGGCAAATGAGCAGTTATACCGCTTTATCGGCATTGAGTCTGGATGAAGCGCCTGAACTGCCCGAAGACAAGGCCAGGGAACAGCAGGATACGCCGGCTTTTCAGCCCTTAACCAGCAAACAGATGTGCAGTTATAGGAGCCAAAGTTGGTAAAGCGACCTTTGTAATACCCTCACCCTAACCCTCTCCCAAAGGGAGAGGGGACTTTGTGTCGCTTTACCAACGTCGGACTCTATATCTAACCGGTTTTATTGGCCTTATCTGTGAATATAAAGGCCTTTATTATGTTATGGACTATAAGACCAACGGCCTACCGGATTACAGCTCCGAAACCTTAACTCACGCCATGCGCGAACATAACTACGGCCTGCAATGCCGGATTTATACCGTGGTGCTGCATCGCTATTTGCAAAACCGCCTTCCCGATTATGACTATGAAACCCATTTTGGCGGCGTGCGTTATTTATTCGTGCGCGGCATGCAGCCGGAGTCGGCCATGAGCGGGGTTTATCAGGACAGGCCTGTTTTTGACAGGGTTGAAGCGTTGGCGGCATTGTTTGGGATAGATGATGGCAGTTACCCATAATGTCGAGTAGCGATATAGAGCTGCCCGGCTACGCTACGAACGGAGCAGGCCGAGTGTGCCCGTTGAAAGCTGCATTTTTTTGGGTAGCCCCCATAAATTCGTGGAAACAAAATCAACAGTCAGGAGCAGACACTCGCTTGTTGCAATTAAAATCCAATCGCCTCCCGAAAAAACTGTCGCTCACATTAACTGCATGCTTAAACTTCAGTTTGTTCAGAGATATCCAAAACATCACCAACTTAGCGGCCAAGATAGATACCCCATGCAACCCATACCACCCTCTTGCAAACCGGATTGGGCTAAAAACAGGTGATATGACCTATAACAACTGCGCCATACCACACGGTTTTTATCTGAAAGATGTTTCACGATCCATTAAAGTTTTAAATATCAATAGCTTATTAAATTGGTATGGTAATTGCTTTTTCAATGCTGATTTCTGTGCAGGCTTAGCATGCACCGTGATTATCATTTGAAAGAAAAACAATCTAAATAGACTAAAACGGAGTCAAAAATGGGGTACAACTTACAATTTAAAAGCGCGCTGACTAGAATATTCCTTGCGCTGTTCTTTTCGCTTACTTCTTTCAACAGTCAGGCCATCGATGCCGCGGAGAGCAGTCATTCAACGATTGCTAAACATGATTTTGCGAATGGTGGCGGAAAGAGCGGGCATATAACCAATATGGATGAGTTAATGAGCTTGCAGCCGAATCCTGACGTAAACGTGAACGGGGTCGGTATCTATGTCTACGATGGCATGTTTTCTCTCGATGCGATGGGGCCTTATCAGGTCTTCAAAAGCGCTGGATTAAATACTTTTCTTATCGCCAAGAAAAAGGGCAATATTACGATGAGCAACGGTCTTACGATTGCCGTCAATAAGTCGATTGATGAAGTGGCGAAATTGGATGTATTACTTATTCCCGGTGGAGCCGATGGCACTGCACGCCAGACCATTGATGACGAGGTGCTCAACTGGATTCAGAAAATAGACCAAACCAGTATTTATACGGCCAGCGTGTGTACCGGCGCATGGATTCTGGGCGCTGCAGGCTTGCTGCAAGGTAAAGAGGCTACGACGCACTGGTACAGAGCAGAGGAGATGCTCACCAAATATGGCGCCAATTTTGAACAAAAGCGCTGGGTTAGAGACGGGAAGTATTGGACCTCTGCAGGTGTCACTGCAGGAATAGATATGTCTCTGGCGCTTGTCAATCACCTGTTCGGTAAAGAATATACCCAAGCCGTTATGCTCGATCTGGAATATGATCCAAAGCCACCCATCAAGGGCGGCTCGGTAAAAAAATCAGTTCCAATCATCGCGCAGTTGATGAAGGATATGTACGATTTCTTTCTGCTTGATTTTGTGACTTGTCCAAATAATACTCCAGGCGCTTGTTTGTCCGATTAGAGCAAGCAGGGAGCTAGCCCGTAGGTTGGTCTAGGCAGCGCACAGCACAACGCTTGTAGACTCAGTGTTTTGGATTGCGGCTATCGCCTGACCCAACCTGCAAAGCCCCCATAACTCATGAATAATAGGATGCCGATGAAAAACGTAAATAATCCGGTCGCATTTAAATAAAGTTCGTAGCTGGCTGTTAACGCTATGACTCAAAGCATCAGAAGTCACAGGCTGTTTTTATTATTACCCAATGACATTAATAAAATTACCAGGAAAATAATAGCTAACACCGGCCAAAAATAGGGAGCAATAAAGAAAACACCCAACATGAAAAAACCTAGTGCCGCCATAAACATAAGCATGCCTACGCCCAAAAAAGCTAAAAGCATAAGAACAGCGGTAAAAAACATGACAGTCAGCAAGGCCGGGATGGCAGCAAAGCGGCTCAAAGGGTCAGCGACCGGTTGACCATTGATGATGAGGCTAAACTGCCCTGTTCCCGGATGAAAAAAGTACACAAGCGCGGCAATAAATCCCCCAATGACTAAAATCTTCAAGATTATGTTGCTATTATGTTGTTGTGGCATAAGTTTTAAGCCTTCCAGCGAAATGAATTTATTGAGCAATTGGTTGTTTTTGATCAGCCTGAATTTCTTCTATTGCCCCATTTGCATAGAGTCTGAATTTAATCTTTTGACCATTAACTTCGCCCAGGACATCAAAATAATAGAATTGAACCGATTCAAGTTCATTGACTTTGATTCCGGGGTAGCGCTTTTCGATTTCATTCATTTGCTCGAAAGGCAAGGCGAAATAAGGGACTTGCTGGGTTAACTTCATTATTTTCCCAGAGCTTGCAATCACGATATCTTGAGCAATAATGTCTTTTTTGTTTTCTGTTTTATCAGTTTCAAGCTCAAATTTGACATGATTCTTATCACTGATTTTTGTTATTTTGCTAATACGCTTTTTTTCCATGTAATCCAGGACTGTCTTCTTAACTGCATCCGGCAGTGCCTCAAATTTAATTTCAACCTCATCTTCTGCCCAAACAGTGTTAGCGGAAAATAAAATAAAGCAAGATAAGGCAAGCAGGGCTATTTTATTGTGCATGATTTTCTCCAGAGTGGATTTTCATTCAGTATTAAACAAAATAAAACGCATAGAAAAGCGTAATAACAAATAACAGCAGCAGCCAGATAAACGCAGCCAGAACGGAACGATTGCGCGCCAATATAGCGATATAGATTGCTTTCAATAGATTATTGCTGCCACTTGCGATGATGACGGCAGATACAATCGCGGTTTTCGTCACCGCGAATTTGCCGGACAGCAAAGACAGAATAAACGGGTCAATATCCGTAAAGCCGACCGCAATGGAAAGAAAGTTAAGTCCATAATTGCCAAAATGGCTGATGACATACTGTGTGATAAAGGCAAAAAACACAAACATTAATGCAAACAAAATAGCCATATTGAGCTCCAAGGGATGCTGGATGGCATTGGTTTGATGTTGGACAACTGCGTTGTTGCCGAAGCGCAGCAAAATTATCACGATGATACAGGAAAGTGCGATCAGGGTAGCAAAGGGTAAAACCAGACTTTTTCCCGACGAACTGTCCAGAAAGAAAATAATCGCCAGCAGCCTGAGATACATCATGGCGGTCGCCATAATTAAAGCAGATGAAACAAAACTGCGATCGTCTGCCATTTGCTGCGCGCGGCGGCTGATGACTACCGAGATTGCCGTACTGGAATAGAGGCCGCCTAGCAGTCCCGTGAGCAACAAGCCACGGGTTTTAAAAAAATAGGTTTGTGCCAGATAACTCAGATAAGAAAATCCGCAAACGATAATGACGGCCAGCCAGACTTTGTAATAAGTTACCGGCAGTTCCGGCGCAAGCTGTTTATCCGGTAATAAAGGAAGAATAACGCCGGAAATGACTAGAAATTTGGCCAAGATTACTATTTCATTACTAGCCAGCCTATTTGAAAACTGATGAATGAGCGGTTTTTCACCCAGCATCAAAACCAGCAAAACGACGAACAGCACCAGAAACCAGGCGGGGAAATGAACAGTCACCGGCCCGATCAAAAAAACCAGTAGCGCCAGTAGACTTTCAAGCAGAGAAAAATGTTTTTCGGCTGTCTGACGCCAGTAATAAATCGAAAGCATAACGCTTAGTGAGGCTATACCCACCGCAAAAAACAGACCGTCAGTATCGAGTTGATATAAAAGGAAGCCCAATAACCCAATCAACACAAAAGTACGAATGCTGCCAAATTTATCATGGGATTGATAAACTCGCAGGTAGTTGTGAAATTCAAGGCCGACGATAAAAGAAAATGCTGTCGTCATGATAAATTGAAGCAGCAGAGGCGGGATGGATTCGAGCATTGAATTTACTGTGTTGTAATTATGTCATGGCTATCGATTTAATAAAAAATGAACTTATTTTTTATCACTCAGCTGCTTGCATTCTTAATTAACGATACCATTTAATATGTGCTTCCTCAGCCGGGATATTGGCATGGCAATGAAGAGGAACAAGCCGTGGCGTATAGTCATCAGCCGCACGATCTGCAGGAACAGTGGTTTCGTAAATAAAGCCATTAACTGCGCCCGGTAAGGCCGCTTTGCGTTCCATTGTCCGGCAAAAAGGCTTGCTATTATCTTGATTATCGGCAAAGACTTCAACTCCAACAAAATCAGCCGATAATTCATCCAGATAGACATGCAAGGTTAAATGGTAACCGGCTTCCAATGCTTCAGCCTGAAAATTTTGCATATAAATGGCCGACCAGTGCCGGGTTATCTGCTTTTGCCACAAAGCCAATTCTTTTGCAACATCAGCTTGATTATCAATACGCTGCCGATAAAGAGTGGTCGCGGGTATATAATACTTTTCCACATAATCGCGCAGCATTCGGTTGCTGCTGAATTCAGGCGCCAGAGCCGCCATGCTGGCGCGAATGCGGGCAACCCATTTCTGGGGAATGCCACGTTCATCACGCTGGTAAAATTCCGGAATGATCTGTTCTTCCAGCAAACCATAAAGTTCATCAGCTTCGACCGCGTCCCACTCCGGTTCAATGTGTGTTTGCCCGTCACCCAGCGACCAACCCACTTCGGACGTATAGGCTTCCGCCCACCAGCCGTCCAGTTCGGAAAGATTGAGTCCGCCATTGGCCAATAATTTCATGCCGCTGGTTCCGCACGCTTCCCAGGGTCTGCGCGGTGTGTTAATCCAGACATCCACACCTTGCACGAAGTTTTCAGCCACGGCCATATCGTAATCGGCGAGAAATACCATATGCTCTCGAACTTCCGGCCTGCGTACAAAGTTAGCCATTTCCTGCACCAGCCGCTGGCCTTCCCTGTCGGCAGGATGCGCCTTTCCGGCAATGACCAGCTGTATCGGATAACGGGAATTAGTCAGCAGACGAATTAAACGGTCCGGATCGTGAAGCAGCAAATTCGGGCGCTTATACTCTGCAAATCGGCGCGCGAAACCCAATGTCAGGGTATTCGGATCAAAAATATTTTGTATTAATACCTGTTCATCTTCAGGCGCCCGACGGAGCCTCAGTTGTTCGGTCATGCGTTGACGGACATAGCGAACCAGTTTGGTTCGGCTTTCACTACGAAAAGCCCATAAGACATCGTCATGAATGGCTGCTATTTGCGTGCGCAGAGAATCCACTTTACCTGTCCAGCGTCCTTTGCCGCATACGTTAGTCCATAGCGTATCGGTAAAACTGGAATCCCAGGTCGGCACATGAACGCCATTGGTCACATAGCCAACTGGAATTTCTTCGATAGGCCAGTGCGGATAAAGTTGATGAAATAATTGTTGACTGACTTGACCGTGTAAACGACTGACGCCATTAACGGCTGCACAGGTCCGCAAGGCAAAATAAGTCATATTAAACGATTCATTGGGGGTCTTTAAGGATGTTTGTCCCAGTGCCAAAAATTGATTAAAGGAGATTCCCAGGGTTTGTACAATCTCGCTTAAATACTGTTGTATCAAAACCGGACTGAAACAATCAAAACCGGCGCTAACCGGGGTATGTGTAGTAAACACATTGCCTGCCCGTGTTGCCCAGAGCGCTTCTTCAAAAGTTACGCCATGCTCCTTCTGGAATGCGCGAATGCGTTCCAAAGCAACAAATGCCGCATGTCCTTCATTTAAATGGCAAATTTCCGGTGCTATGTCCAGCGTTTCAAGCAAACGCCAGCCGCCAATGCCCAATACGATTTCCTGCAACAAGCGCTTTTCCTGACCACCGCCGTATAATTCAGCGGTAATCGCCTGATCAACCGGGCTGTTCATAAGGTCATTGCTATCCAGAAGATATAAGGAAACCCGACCTACCTGAACCTCCCAAACACGCAGAAACAGATCGCGTGCGGGTAATTCCAGTACAATAGTCAGGCGATTGCCCTGCTTATCCAATGCAGGTCGAATAGGTAAGCTGGCGGGTTCATTATAGGGAAAGAAAGCCTGCTGCGCGCCTTGTGCATCAAGCAGCTGCCGAAAATAACCCTGTTGATACAATAGACCTATACCAATTAAAGGCAGATTCAAATCGCTGGCAGACTTTAACAAATCGCCGGCCAATATACCCAAACCGCCGGCATATATCGGGAGAGCTTCACCAAGTCCGTATTCCATGCTGAAATAAGCAACTCTGCCCGGACGGCAATCCGGATATTCGCTCAGAAACCAACCGTCCTGATCATAGTATTCAGTCCGTTCACGTTTTAATTCCGCCAGTTTGGCTAGAAAGGCCTGATCCTGAACCAGTGCTTCGAGCCGCTCTTTTCTGACATTTTGCAACAACATCCAGGGATTTTGTGTCCGCTCCCAGATTTTCGGGTCAATAGTTTGCCATAGCGCATCGCCGGCATGACTCCAGGTCCAGCGTAAATCAAGCGCGACTTCAATTAAAATTTCCAGTTCGGCAGGAAGAGTACGGGGCAGATAAGGATGCTGCATAGTCGAAAACCTCTGAAGTTAAGGAAGGATTAATTTCCGGGTTGTGTAGACCAAGAAGAAGCCAATTACGTTTTAGTCGCTGCCATATACAATGAGAGGTAAAGAAAATAATAAGCAATAGATGTGTCTCATATATTACCGGAAAATCTGCGCGCAAAAGAAAGGGGTCAAGTCTTGTCATAAAAGAAAGGGGTCAAGTCTTGTCATCATTTATCACCGTTCACCTTTTATCACCCTACTCATCGTAGAATAATGTACTTCAGCCTTGCGCGCAATATCCGCCATACTGAAGCCATGTACAACGCAAGCCTTTCGTATCGCCTCATCGCGCAATGCCTTGCTTGCCTTGACCGGATCACTGAATAGTGTATTGAGTGCGGGACGTGTCATCAATCTTTGCGCCTGAGGAAATTCTTTAAACTCACTTTTTCCCTTAAGCAACGGCTTCAACTCGTTGATAAATTGCTCACGACCCAACAGTACCTGTCCTTTCAGTTCGCTCCAAGGCGAAGCATTCACGCCATAGACACAAAAGATAACTTTGAGTTTGAACGACAGATTGCCTTCTGCCGTTCAAATTTATTGGTTGACATGGGTTGTAAAGGGTAATAAATATATGTCTTATGACGCGATCTTCCAATACCGAAAAAACTCTTCGACTCAATGCCGCATTCGACCTGCTGGAGCAAGGCTATACCTTGGCAGAAGCCGCCGAGTCATTGACCAAAAAGTTCGGGCTATCACGCCGACAGGCTTACCGCTATCTCCAGGAAGCGCAGGTAATCGATGGGCCGGTGTTGGTTACTTCACCGTCTATCCCGATCACGATCAAAATGCCCGAGGACGTAGTGATTCGACTTCGATCGCATGCGCAAACCAGTGGACTAACCATTGGCGAAATTGTGGCGCAAGCCATCGTCAGTTTTCTCGACAAGCTGCACCGCCATGGCTAATCGCCATCGGCGAAGTCATGACATTGAGTTGGACTATGCTTTTGATCGTCTGCATGCCGCTAAACTGGAGCAAGTCTTTGCCATTCTGGTACCGAACCGTGAACGTCGAATTGACTAAAAGGAGAAAGCCATGAAAATAGCGGTAGTCCCTATAAAACAATGCAGGTGGTATTTTTCAGAGATTATTGACATAGTGCAGCAACAAAAAACTTGCACACATGCCATGAACCTTAAACTATCTAAACTTAATACTGAACTAAAACTTTTTTGTCCAAGACCCAACTGTCCTTGCTATCAATCTTTAGATAACATCATAGCTAAAGACGGCGTATACACGACCAAAAATGATGAAATTGCTCGACAGATGTTTTACTGTACGAAAGGCAAACATCGTTTTTCTGAAACGGGTTACTGTGATTTATTCGGTAAGCATGGCAGCTTTAAAGAATATGAACAAATGTGCAAGCCAAGCTGCTATGGCGTATCGACTGAAGCAATAGCGGACGTACTGGGCAAAGACCCCCGAAATTGCAATGTGGCAACGGGGTGTAAGCAAGAAAACCTATATATTTCATGATTTTATCTGCTTATCCATAACATTAACCGCCATGTTTATACAGATGGATGAATTATGGTCTTATTTGAGACACAATAATATAGAGTCCGACGTTGGTAAAGCGACACAAAGTACCCTCTCCCTTTGGGAGAGGGTTAGGGTGAGGGTATTACTAAGGTCGCTTTACCAACTTTGGCTCCTATAACCAGTTGTGGGTATTTATTGGCTTTGAAGTTGACTCCCGTTTTTGGGTGAACTTTGAGTCAGGTAGCTGCACCACGCATACGGCAACCAAATTGGTGAAGCAAATAAAACACTATATCGGCATTCTGTCGCGGGTTATGCCATTAAAGATCATCACCGATAAGTTAGCGGCTTACAAAAATGCCCTACAATCCGTATTCAATGACATAGAGTATGTTTCTGCAAATCGTTAAGAAACGAGTGAAAATGCGGTTAGTAACAGTCAAGAAGTGTTTTGTGAACGGAACTGAGGCCGATTTTAAAGGCGCTCTTTGGCTTAATCTCTATGACTACAACTATCGGCGCCACCCTAAAAGCCTAAGGCTTCCACTTACACATCCAGGCACGTCGAGATTCCAAAAAAAAATGGACACATCAAACACCTGCCATGGCAATGGGATTGACTCAAGAGGCATTAACATGGAGATTCTTATTCGTGGCGCCTATTATGGTAACTCATTGATAAAAATCAACCTGCATTGATTTGTAGGGACTACCGGTGGATTTGGTTATCTTGGACGAATTGGGTTATCTACCCTTTTCCCAGGTCGGTGGCGCATTGCTGTTCCATTTACTTTCAAAGCATTACGAGCGAACCAGCGTTATTATCACAACCAATTTAACGTTCTCGGAATGGAGTAGCGTATTTATTGATGCCAAGCTAACAACGGCGTTACTGGATCGCCTTACCCATCATTGCCATATCATTGAGACGGGTCATGAATCATTCAGATTTAAACAAAGCAGCGCCATTGCCAAAGAACGAATCAAGTCCAGAGAGTCATCTAAACACTCATCACCCAAAGCAAAAACAGCAAAGGCTGATGCTCATGAGCAGGATGAATTTATCTCTATTCCAAAACAACTCAACCAAAAAAGGAGTTTAAAACCATCTTGGTTTGGTCGACTAATCTGATGCGGTGTAGTACGCTGCGCCGCTAAATACCCTGGTCAATTTTCAATCGGCACAGATGGTCAGTTTTCGATCGGCGCCAACACTTCAGTCCTTGCAAACACCACCGAACGCCACGCCAAAGAAGGCATCAGGAAAAGCTCGGGGGCTTGCCTGGCCACAAGTAGACCAAGGGCAAGATATTTGAACTCATGTAAATGAAATTTTGCATTCTCGACAAAGCCATAATCGAGCGAACATAGTGATTTTTCCTAGACTTCAATGAATTCAATGCCTCAATCACCAACTGCCACGCTTGACGATTTACTAATTTGCCGGTTTATCAATATCAATGGCTTTAGGCGTTTCTGATCCTTCACTGTCGGCAGCGGTCCTGGCGTATATCAGTTTTAAACGTTTGAAGGCTGACCATAAGGTTTTATCCATAACAACCTCGTTTCCAATTGACACAATCACCCTGACTAATTCAGGTATTTGTGTTGCTAAGGAAATCATGTAAACGGGTTGTACATAGAGTATGGAATTTCCGATCGGCAGGATAATCATCCGTCCCATTTTAATATGCGATCCACGCTGATCCCATAAGGTAAATTGCTCGGAAATAATCGGATCCTGGTGAATCAGGGCTTCAACCTGCGCTGGCCCATTAACCTGAACATCTTTAGCAAATTTATAAATGGTGATACCCGGTTTATAATCCAGGTTGCATTTGGTTTTATCCAATATACCAGCCATACCTATCATACTGAGATTATCCCTGTTGATAGGTGTCATCGGGTTAATCATGACAAATTCTTCCCTGTTATTACAGTTGCCAAAGTCCATGGTTTGATAATAAGGCAAAACAGGCTGCCCACGGACATTGGCAAATTGCCAGGTTTCGGCCTGTTCATAAAATAATGCAGGATTCCGTTGATGGTATTTTGCATAAACTTTCATCTGCATATAATAAAGATCACGCGGATAGCGCAAGTGTTTACGCAATTCATGAGACATCTCATCCATAGGTTTGAATAATCCGGGATAAGCGCTTGAATATGCCTGAATAATCGCGTCTGATGGATCGGCAATGTAAAAATTAACATCGCCGTCATAGGCATCAATGATAATTTTAACGGAATTGCGGATATAGTTGAATTCTTGATGACCTTCCAGATAATCATCGTCGGCAGGCTTGGAGACCGGATACCACTTGGATAAGGTATAGGCATCCATTATCCAGTAAAATCTGTCCTTGGTTATGACCAGATAAGGGTCTTTATCAAGATGCAAGAACGGAGTCAGTGTATTAATGCGCTCAGTTATATTTCTGCGGATCTTGAGCTTGCTCTGGTCGGAAATATTGGTCGAAAAAAATATTTTTTCATCTTTTAAATAAATGGAAAATAATGCTTTTCTGAAAAGGGAGGCAACAGGTATACCACCATGACCGGTATATCTCTTCTCAACGTTGACATCGGGGCCTTTAATGCCAACGATATTGAGTTTATTGGGGACGATGGCGTAGCTGTATTGCTCCTGGCCGTAATAAATATCGGACTTCTTGACATCAAGACCAACACCCGAATGCATATTTAAATCACGTAAATACCAGATCAGCGGTTTACCGGCATCCTGCGCAGCCGGGGTGGCAACAGCTCCATAGCCGTGAGTATAGCGCAAGTGCGTGTTTTCCCAGTTTTGGGCTTCAGGCGGCAACTTTGAGATATTAATTTCTCTGGCCGCCAGATTAAGCTGGCGGACATGGTCGAGTATAAAATAGCGATCTTCATCGACAGACAGAATATTATAATAAGGCCTTATCTCCTGTAATTGCTTGTAGCTATCAATGAGGTATTCTCTATCCCATACAGGGATGTTTTCGAAGCGTTTTTGAGTGCCCCAGGTTTCTATGTCCTGCGTGGCGTCAAGCTTGATGTTCAAGTCAACCGTCTTGATATTTTTTAAATCATAAGCATCCAGCGTCGCGTCAATATTGTGTTGCATGAAGGGTTTATTTGCTTTAACCGGATTGGGATTGACGATAAATTTCTGGATTAAATCAGGTATAAATTGAATCTTCGGTAACCATAAAACAAGGAGGAAAGCAGTGAGCGATATTAAAAAAGGCGCTTTGATACGATGCCTTTCTGAAAAAATAAACAGGATAGCCGTCACTGCTGTCGCCAGAAAGGTAACTATTCCCAGCCATATAAGCGGCAGCTTATAACGTATTTCTACAAATCCGGGACCATAAAATACCGGTTCGTTTGTGCCGGTATAAAGCAGTGAAAAACGCTGCAGCATGAATCCCCAGACCACAAATGCGACAACAAAACCGATTAAAACAGTTAAATGAACTTTAGCGCCCAAGGGGAATTCTTTACCTTGATTGGGTATAAAAATATGCTCCAGCCAATACAGAATCCCGACCATACAAAATATTAGAACGGCGGTTATCAGCAGTTCTTTCTGAATCAGCATGTAGATCGGATAAGACAACATATAGAAGCTGACATCATTTCCGTAAACCGTTTCAGTTACACCCGAATCACTGCCAAAAAAGTAAAGTAATGACGTTTCCCACTGGTGATAAAAAGGTATGGCGACGAATATGGCCAGTGCCAACGATATCGGTGTATAAACTTTTACTGATCCGCTCATGAAAACATCGGCAAAGCTCTGAAATCGCCGGCGTTTATCCAAATTATCAAGAATCTCATCGGGCGGATTTAAGCCCAGATAACGGGATGCAATCCAGAAATGAAAAAAGATGATGGCAAAGAACGCCAGCGTTACTCCTCCGGAAAGAAAGAACTTGTAGAGCAATCTTAGCCAGAAGTAAGCTTCAAGTTTTAATGATTGGTACCACCATAAATCAACAAACAGATCAAGAAATATAAAATAGAAGGCCACATATAAAATGATAGCGATTACAAGTGTCGCTCCAATCAACGCCGGTAAAAACTTCAGGTTCCGCATAGCGCCCTCTTTGATTAATAAGTGTGTATATAACGATGCCGGGGTTGCAAATATTAGCTGTAGACAATATACATCTACCTAATATGATCAAATAAATATTTTAATGTCCATATTCTAACATCCAATAAGTTATTCGTAATGATTTAGAGGCTAAGTCATGTCTTGAACCCGTTTTATGTTCCTGCCAGAACCTGGAATGATTATTTAAACCTAGAAAGCGCAGTTTAGCCACAGATGAACACGGATTTACACGAATAAACAACTAGTTACATCAATTCTTTGTAACTTCTCATTAGTTGCAGGTAGGTTATAAATCAATAGCTTACAGAGCGAAAAATTGAAAAACCA
>JAGXGJ010000018.1 GCA_024636875.1 Methylococcaceae bacterium
CCGTTTTTCTAAAATTACATATTGAATATGTCATAAAAACAAATAGTTAAGAATTTAATATGCCTTAATCGGGGTCATTATAAAATCCAGAGATTAAGCTTAACACTATGATTTATATACAAGGCATCCGGTTATCTGAAGGTAAAGATTTGCCTGTTGACTGATGTCCAGCACAAATCCTTTCAAGTGAGAAGAATGGAAAACAGAAGGTTAACATTTTTGATCTGTTTGGGAATGAAATACTCGCGCAATATTTACGATTATGATGTAAGGTCCGGTATTTAATATTTTAAACGGTGTTCCTGATGAACGTTGAAGCCATTCTTGCAGCCGATCTACTTCCTTTGATTTTCTATTTTTTGGCGGTCCTTGCGATAACCGCCATCATGCTCGGCGGGGCCTATGTTCTGGGCGAGAGGCATAGCGCCAAGGCTGCTGATGAACCGTTTGAATCTGGCATCGTCCCGGCAGGGGATGTCCATATTCGCTTTTCAATCCAGTTTTATCTGTTGGCGATCTTTTTTGTTATTTTCGACATGGAATCCGTATTTCTGTTTGCATGGTCAGTCGCATTTTATGAATCCGGTTGGCCGGGTTTTATCGAAGCATTGATTTTTATCGGTGTATTATTGGCTTCGTTGATCTATCTATGGGTTTGTGGCGCGCTCGATTGGCGTACCCGCCGGCAACGCCTCGATGAATCCAAACTAAGTTCAGAGGGGTAAAATATGCATTGGAATCTGACTAAAGCAGACAATGATGCTGCCCCAAAACCCGGGCAGCAGACTTATGAGGAAGCGATACGGCGAAATTTTCTGTTTGCCAGACTCGAAGATATGGTGGCCTGGGGGCAAGCCAATTCGGTGTGGCCGTTTAACTTCGGTCTTTCCTGCTGC
This sequence comes from Methylococcaceae bacterium, assembly GCA_024636875.1. Lineage (GTDB taxonomy): Bacteria > Pseudomonadota > Gammaproteobacteria > Methylococcales > Methylomonadaceae > JAGXGJ01. The sequence goes on from JAGXGJ010000018.1 coordinate 897, forward strand.
TATGTGGAAATGGCGACTGCGTTTACCAGCCGCCACGACATAGCCCGCTTCGGTTCTGAAGTGATCAGGGGAACACCCAGACAAGCCGATCTGATTGTTATTTCGGGAACTGTTTTTCGCAAGATGGCGCCGGTCGTCAAACGGCTTTACGATCAGTTGCTTGAGCCGCGCTGGGTTATCTCCATGGGGTCATGTGCGAACTCCGGCGGCATGTATGATATTTACAGCGTGGTGCAGGGCGTGGACAAGTTTTTGCCGGTGGACGTTTATGTGCCGGGCTGCCCGCCGCGCCCTGAAGCTTTACTGCAAGGATTGATGCTGTTGCAGGACGCCATCGGCAAGGAGAGGCGTCCATTGAGTTGGGTGGTCGGCGATCAGGGTGTGATCAAGGCGCCTAAAACCAGCCAGCGCGATTTGTTGACCGAAGAAAGAATGCGTATCAAGCAGCTAAGGGGTCCTGATCATGTTTGACGAAGCATTGAGTTATCCGGTGGCAGGCAATGGATCGCAATACGCTTATGGCCCGAATTGATTCTGCTATGCCGCAGATAGTATCCGAGCTGTCAGACCGGTTCGGCGGCAACATCTTTACCCTTCAGCCTACGGCTGATGGGATACCCACTCTTTGGGTTTCCAGGGAAAGAATCCGGGATATAATTGCTTTTTTGAAAAAAGAAGCCAGGCCTAATTACGCACTGCTATTCGATCTGACGGCCATGGATGAGCGCCTGCGTACTCACCGGAAAGGATTGCCGGATAGCGACTTCACCGTGGTTTACCACCTGCTCTCCTTTGACCGCAATCAGGATATCCGCCTTAAAGCGGCATTGTCTGAAGCAAATCTCTCTCTATCTTCCATCTGCGATATTTGGCCTTCCGCTAATTGGTATGAGCGGGAAGTTTGGGATATGTTCGGCATAGTTTTCGAGGGGCATCCCAATCTTCGGCGTATCATCTTGCCGCCGACCTGGGCGGGTTATCCGCTGCGCAAGGATCATCCTGCCCGCGCCACGGAAATGGAGCCTTTCAGTTTATCCGACGAGCGTCAGGCAATTGAACAGGAGGCGCTGCGCTTCGTTCCCGAGGAATGGGGGATGCAGCGGCAAAGCGAGGACAGCGATTTTCTCTTTCTCAATATGGGGCCCAATCATCCCAGCGTGCACGGCGCTTTCCGGATTGCGCTGCAACTGGATGGCGAAGAAATTATCGATGCCGTGCCCGATATAGGCTACCACCATCGGGGCGCCGAAAAAATGGGCGAACGGCAGTCCTGGCATACCTTTATTCCTTATACCGACCGGGTCGATTATCTGGGTGGGTCGATGAACAATTTGCCCTATGTGCTGGCGGTAGAGCAGCTGGCCGGCATCAAGGTTCCGGAACGGGCCGAGGTCATCCGCGTGATGATTGCAGAATTCTACCGTCTTGCCAGTCATCTGCTGTTCTATGGCACGTTTGCCCAGGATGTGGGCCAGATGTCCCCCATCTTTTACATGTTTATTGATCGCGAAAAGGTTTTCGATATTATGGAATCGATCTCCGGCGCCCGCATGCATTCCAGTTATTTTCGTATCGGAGGCGTGGCACTGGATTTACCCCGGGGATGGGATAAGCGGGTGCGCGAATTTGTCGGCTACCTGCCGCCCAGACTGGATCAATACGATAAACTGGTGATGAAAAACAGTCTCATCAAGCGACGCACGCAAGGCATCGGTTCATATACCAGCGCCGAAGCCATCGACTGGGGCGCGACTGGAGCCGGACTTCGCGCCACCGGCTTGACCTGGGATTATCGCAAGGCGCGCCCTTATTCGGGCTACGAAAACTACGAATTCGAGATTCCCGCCGGCAATCGCGGCGATTGCTATGATCGCTGCGCCGTTCGCGTCGAAGAGATGCGGCAGAGTATCCGCATCATCAAACAATGCCTGGAAAATATGCCGGAAGGTTCTTATAAAGCCGATCATCCCTTGACTACGCCGCCGCCCAAAGCGCGGACCATGCATGATATAGAAACCCTGATCCAGCATTTTCTCGATGTCAGCTGGGGGCCGGTGATTCCCGCCGGAGAATCCTCTGTAACCATCGAAGCGACCAAAGGACTTAACGCTTACTATCTGACCAGCGATGGCGGCACGATGTCTTATCGTACCCGCATTCGCACGCCATCCTTCCCGCATCTGCAGATGATTCCGCTGATGAGCCGGGGGATGATGATCGCTGACCTGATTGCGATACTGGCCAGCATTGATTTTGTGATGGCTGACGTGGACCGCTGACATGAAAGAGCAAACTGAAAAATCAAGCTTTGAAGGTTTAAGTCCCGCTGAAATCCGGGAGATTAACGCTGAGATAAGTGAATATGAAGATAAAATGGCCGTTTCTACCGAGGCGCTGAAAATCATTCAGAAACACCGCCGCTGGGTTTCTGATGAATGCCTCGTTGCCGTGGCCGAGCTATTGGAATTATCCCCGGCTCACCTGGAAGGGGTGGCAACTTTCGACAACCTGATTTACCGCAAGCCCGTCGGTAAAACGGTCATTCATTATTGCAACAGCGTCACCTGCTGGATGTTGGGCAGTGATCAGGTACGCGAACGTTTATGTCGGCATTTGAACGTCGAACCGGGTGAAATGTCGGCGGACGGCGAATACACAGTATTGCCAATCGTTTGCCTGGGTGCCTGTGATCATGCTCCGGTCGTGATGGTTGGCGATGAGCTGAGGCTCGACATTACAGAAGATGTTGTTGATGAGATTCTTGGAAGGTAAATAGATGTGGATAAGTTGGATAAACCGTTAACAAAAAACATCCAACCGGATCGCGCCTTCGCGACACTTGCGGATTACCGAAAGACCGGTGGTTATCAAGGGCTGCGTAAGGCTATCACGGAATTGCGCCCAAAAGAAGTACAGCAATGGGTTAAAGACGCAGGATTGCGGGGTCGAGGTGGTGCAGGATTTAGCACCGGACTCAAATGGAGCCTCGTACCGATGGGAAATAATGGCGCCGCTGATGCCCATCAAACGCGGTATTTGGTGGCCAACGCCGATGAAATGGAACCGGGGGCATTCAAGGATCGGCTGCTGCTGGAGCAAGACCCGCATCAGTTACTCGAAGGGATGATTATTGCAGCCTATGCTATTCAAGCCAATATTGCCTATATATTTATGCGAGGGGAATATCACCTGGCCGCAAGGAGAGTAGAAAATGCTTTGCAGGAAGCTCGAACTGAGGGCTATCTGGGCAAGCATATTCTGGATTCCGACTTCAATCTGGAGATCTATCTGCATACCAGCGCCGGACGTTATATTTGCGGCGAGGAAACGGCATTGATAAATGCGCTGGAGGGCAAACGCGCCAATCCCCGTGCCAAACCACCCTTCACGGTGGTAAGCGGGCTTTGGGGCAAGCCCACAGTGGTCAATAATGTGGAAACCTTGTGTAACATACCGCATATTTTACAAAATGGCGTTGAATGGTATCGGGGATTAGGGCGCGGCGCCGATACAGGCACCAAACTATTCGGAGCCAGCGGACGCCTTAAACATCCTGGTCTTTGGGAACTGCCGATGGGAACGCCGATCAGAGAGATCATCGAAGAGTATGCCGGCGGTATGCGGGCGGGTTATAACTTACGTGGTTTTCTTCCTGGCGGTGCATCAACGGAATTTCTGCTGCCCGAACATCTCGATGTGCTGATGGATTACGATGCGGTCGCCAAGGCAGGCAGCCGCTTTGGAACCGGCACCATGATTATTCTCGACGATAAAACGTGTCCAGTACGGATGGTACTGAATATTGAAGAGTTTTTTGCTCAGGAGTCCTGCGGCTGGTGTACGCCCTGCCGGGATGGCTTGCCGTGGACGGTGACGCTGCTGCGAGATATTATCGCCGGGCGCGGCCGCATCGAAGATCTGGACACCCTGTCCGGGTTGACGCGCATGATGAGCCCAGGCAATACTTTTTGCGCACTGGCGCCAGGCGCCATGGAGCCTTTGCAAAGCGCGCTGAAGTTTTTTCGCGAAGATTTTGAACGGTATATTCTCGGCAAGATCGCCGTTGTAGAGGAAGATCAATGATCACGATCGAAATCGACGGCGTGCATTATCAGGTGAAAACGGAGACAAGCCTGCTTTCGGCCTGTCTCTCCCTGGGGCTTGATTTACCTTATTTTTGCTGGCATCCCGCGCTGGGTTCGGTCGGTGCATGCAGACAGTGCGCGGTTATCCAGTACAAGGATGTGGAAGACAAGCGGGGGCGTCTGGTGATGGCCTGTATGACACCGGTGGCAGATGACATGCGAATTTCTATCGATGCCGAGCAGGCGAAACAATTTCGCGCCGAAAACATCGAACTGCTGATGACCAATCATCCCCACGACTGTCCGGTCTGCGAAGAAGGCGGCGAATGCCATCTGCAGGATATGACAGTGATGACCGGACATACCGTCCGACGCTATCGCGGACAGAAGCGCACCCATAAAAACCAGTATCTGGGTCCATTCATCAACCATGAGATGAATCGTTGTATCGCCTGCTATCGTTGCGTTCGCTTTTATGACGATTATGCCGGAGGCAGCGATCTGCAAGCCCTGGGCATCAGTAACAACGTCTATTTCGGCCGCTTTAATGACGGCGCGCTGGAAAACGAATTCAGCGGCAACCTGGTCGAAGTATGCCCTACAGGGGTCTTTACCGACAAAACTTTTAGCGCCCACTATGCCCGCAAATGGGATCTGCAGACGGCGCCATCGGTTTGCGTGCACTGCGGTCTGGGCTGCAATATTGCTCCAGGCGAACGTTACGGCGAACTCAGGCGCGTCATTAACCGCTATAACGGCGAGGTTAACGGTTATTTTCTCTGCGATCGCGGGCGCTTCGGCTATGGCTTCGTCAATAGCCCGGAGCGCATTTTAAAGCCCCTGATCAACGGGCAAAGCGAAATCGAATCAGCGGCAGCGGAACAACACTTTCGTGATCTGCTGAAATCTGATCAACCGGTGATCGGAATCGGCTCCCCCCGCGCCTCACTTGAAGCTAATTTTGCCCTGCGAACGCTGGTTGGCGAAGAACATTTCTTCCTCGGCCTGGACAATACCGAGCATGACATGCTTGACGCTATTGACAGTATTTTGCATAACGGCGGCATCCATTCGCCTTCATTGCGAGAAGTTGAGCAGTCCGACGCCGTATTGATTCTGGGTGAGGATGTGACCAACAGTGCGCCCAGACTGGCTCTTTCGCTGCGTCAGGCCGTGCGAAACGCCGTGTTCGATCTGGCCGAAACCCTGCATATACCATCCTGGCAGGACGCCGCCGTGCGTGATTTAGGCAAAAACCATCGCAGCCCGCTGTTTATTGCCGGCGTTTGCACTACCCGTCTGGATGATGCCGCTGTTCGCTGCTATCGAGGCAGCCCGGATGATATTGCCCGCTTGGGCTTTGCCATCGCTTGTCATCTGGATAATCAGGCGCCGGAACCCGCTGATCTGGGTGATGTCGAGCGCGCGCTGGCGGCAACGATAGCGGATAGCCTGAAAACGGCCAAGCGTCCACTGATCGTATCGGGAACCAGCTGCGCGAGTCTGGCTGTTATTCAGGCAGCCTTCAACGTTGCCAAGGCATTGCCGTCAAAAGACAGGCAACTGACTTTTACGGTTCCCGAATGCAATAGCATGGGCCTGGTCATCATCGGCGGCGGCCGCTTGCAACAGGCTTTTGAGCGGGTGCGTGAAGGTCTCGCCGATACTGTGGTCATTCTTGAGAACGATCTTTATCGCCGCGCTCAGGATCAGGAGGTCGATGCGTTTCTCCACTCCGCCGCGCATGTGGTGGCTATTGACTGTCTAAATAACAAAACTACAGAACAAGCTGAGCTGTTGCTGTCTGCCGCCACTTTCGCTGAATCGGAAGGTACTTTGCTTAGCAATGAAGGCCGGGCGCAGCGGTATTTCCCGGTGTATCCGCCGCCAGAGCATGTGCGCGCCAGTTGGCAATGGCTGTCGGCTGCTGCCGAAGGTTTAAAATGGCGGCATTTTGATGCGCTCACAGCTGCATGTGCCGAAACCTTTCCTGAACTTGAAGCCATGACCAGGGCAGCGCCCGATGCAAGTTTCAGAATCAGGGGGATGAAAATTCCCCGACAACCCCATCGTTACAGCGGCCGCACGGCAATGCTGGCCAATATCAAAGTGAGCGAACCTCAGCAGCCGCTGGATCCGGAAACGCCGTTTGCGTTTTCGATGGAAGGTGCGACAGCTAAGGTACAATCGGCAATGGAACCGGTCATCTGGGCGCCCGGCTGGAACTCAAATCAGGCCATTAACAAGTTTCAGGAGGGCATCGGAGGTCATTTACAGGGCGGAGATTATGGTGTGAGAGTATTCGAAGCCGCCGGTGCCGGCGACTGGTTCAACACTATCCCGCAAGTTTTCGAGCCGGAGCAAGGTCTGTGGCTTATCGTGCTGCTGCCGCATATTTTCGGCAGCGAGGAATTGAGTTTGCGTTCGCCGCCGGTAGCGGAACGCACGCTGGCCGCTTGCGCCATGCTGAATCCGTCGGATGCCGTAACACTGGCTGTAGCATCAGGCGATTTAATAGACATCAGGAATCTTAACGGCAAGACAATGGCATCACTTCCAGTTCGGCTTGAGCCGTCATTACCTGCAGGGTTGTTGGGAATAACGGCCGGGTTGCCGGAAACCCGGCAGATCAGTCAAGCAGACCGGGTGACATTGGTGAAAACCGGTAACTCCGGGGAGCAGTCATGATGAGGGCAGGCATAGGCAGCGCGGCTGATATTATCGGTATTCTTGTTTCGGTGATTGTTGTCGCCGCAATGTTGATCTGGGTGGAGCGCAGACTGCTCGCAGTCTGGCAGGATCGCCTCGGACCTAATCGCGTGGGCCCGTTTGGCCTGTTTCAGGTGGTGGCGGACATGATCAAGATGTTCTTCAAGGAAGACTGGATTCCACCTTTTGCCGATAAACCGGTGTTTGTATTGGCCCCCACCATTGTTTTCATCACGATGCTTACCGGTTTTGCAGTGGTTCCCTTTGCTCCCGGCGTCGGCATTATCGATTTCAATTTCGGTTTGCTTTACTTTTTGGCGTTGACCTCGCTGTCCGTCTATAGCGTAGTGTTGGCAGGTTACGCATCCAATAACAAATACTCGCTGTTGGGAGGGCTAAGAGCCGCGGCTCAAACCGTCAGCTATGAAGTATTCATGGGTATCTCTATCATGGGCGTGGTGATGCTGGCCGGAACCTTCAATTTGCGGGAGATCGTCGAGGCTCAACGTGACGGTTGGTTCATTTTCCCCCAATTCTTTGGTTTTATCGTCTTTCTGGTTGCTATTATTGCCGAAAGCCGGAGGGCGCCTTTCGATTTGCCTGAAGCGGAACAAGAGCTGATCGGCGGATTTCATACCGAATATTCAGGCATGAAGTTCGGCATGTTTTTTGTCGGCGAATATCTCGGTATTACCCTGAGTTCCGCTATGATCGTGACCTTGTTTTTCGGCGGCTGGCTGGGTCCCTGGCTGCCGCCGCTCGTTTGGTTTTGTTTGAAAACGGCCGTTGGCATTATGTTTTTTATTCTATTGCGGGGCTCGCTACCGCGGCCCCGTTACGATCAACTGATGGCTTTCGGCTGGAAAGTGATGCTGCCGGTGGCGTTGTTAAATCTGCTGGTTACCGGCGCAGTGGCGCTGACATTACACAGTTCATGAAAGGGATCTGTAAGGAAAAGTCATGTTGAGTCAATTACGAACACTGTGGGAAGTATTGAAGCATACCTTCGTCAAGCCTGACACAGTTGAATATCCCGAGCAGAAGCCGGCGCTGTTTCCCCGCTATCGTGGACGCATCGTGTTGACACGAGACCCGGACGGCGAGGAACGCTGTGTAGCCTGCAATCTTTGTGCGGTAGCCTGTCCCGTGGACTGCATCGCTCTGCAGAAAGCCGAAGATGAAAACGGGCGCTGGTATCCGTCCTTTTTCCGCATCAATTTTTCCCGCTGCATTCTCTGCGGATTTTGCGAGGAAGCCTGCCCGACTTATGCTATCCAACTGACGCCGGATTTTGAAATGTGCGAATACGATCGGCAAAATATGGTCTACGAAAAGCAGCATCTTCTGATCGACGGTCCTGGCAAGTATCCCGATTACAACTTTTACCGCGTCGCCGGCATGACGATCGGCGGCAAGGACAAGGGTCAGGCTGAAAATGAGGCGCCGCCGGTAGATGTAAAAACGCTGCTGCCCTGATAAGGAGACTGCTATGGAGTTGATACTGTTCTATATCTCATCGGCTGTCGCGGTCTTTGCCACGGTGATGATGATCAGCGGGCTTAATGCAGTTCATAGCCTGCTTTACCTGATTCTATCGCTGCTGGCAGTGGGGGTTCTGTTTTTTCTAATGGGCGCCCATTTTGCCGCGGTCCTGGAAGTGATCATCTATGCCGGCGCCATTATGGTGATTTTTGTCTTCGTTATTATGATGCTCAACCAGGGAAAAAAAACCGTAGATCAGGAACGCGTGTGGCTCAGACCGGGCATGTGGATAGGACCATCTTTGCTGGCTTTGGTCCTGTTAGGCGAGGTTCTGGTGGTGATTGCCGTCGGCGGCACTGCTGAAACCGGCCAACTGGTGAATTCAAAACAGGTGGGCGTTGCCTTGTACGGTCCCTATCTGCTGGCCGTTGAACTGGCTTCGATGCTTTTGCTCGCAGGTCTGGTAGGCGCGTATCATCTCGGTAAACCGATGATCAAAAATACCCGGCAACGGAGGGGCTTATGAACGGGATACCTATGGAATACGGTTTGCTGCTGTCTGTCATTTTGTTTTCATTAGGATTAATTGGGGTACTGGTGCGGCGCAATCTGATTTTTATCCTGATGTCGCTGGAAATCATGCTGAATGCCACTGGTCTGGCTTTTGTGGTAGCCGGTTCCCGGTGGGGACAGGCGGACGGGCAAATCATGTTTTTGCTGATACTGACGCTCGCCGCGGCAGAAGTGGGCGTCGGTTTGGGTTTGGCATTGCAAATTTTTCACCGCTTTCATACGCTGGATGCGGATGCCGTGAACGAGATGAAAGGGTAGGGTGGGGTAATGATCAATTTACTTTGGTTGCTGCCGCTGTTTCCACTCATCGGTTTTTTAATTTTGGCCCTTACCGGTGAGAAGCTGTCAAAGCCGGCAGTTGCCTGGGTGGGTGTTGGCTCAGTAGGGCTGTCTGCATTACTGACAGCCTTTATCGGCGCCGAATTTCTGGCCGGCAACAGGGACTCGTATCAAGTGGTGCTGGGTTCGTGGATGGCTGTTGGCGATTTTTCAGTGAACTTCGGCCTTTATCTGGATGCATTGTCGGTCACGATGTTATTTGTCGTTACTGGCGTCGGCTTCCTGATCCATCTTTATTCGGCCGGATTTATGGAAGCAGACGCCGGTTATGCCCGTTTTTTTGCTTATATGAATCTGTTTGTCTTTGCCATGCTGGTTTTAGTATTAGCGGATAATCTGGTAATGCTTTATCTCGGCTGGGAGGGTGTCGGGCTCGGCAGTTATCTGTTGATCGGTTTTTGGTATCAGAATCCGGACAACGGCTATGCGGCGCGTAAAGCATTTGTTATGACGCGGGTGGGGGATACGTCCATGGCTTTAGGTCTGATTCTGCTGTTTACGCATCTGCATACACTGGATATTCAGTCGCTTATGCTTGACGCCGTGAACCAGTGGGATGCCGGAACCCAACTGCCGGTTGTAGCAGCGGCTCTGTTATTGGGCGGTGCGCTGGGTAAATCCGCACAATTGCCGCTGCAAACCTGGCTACCTGATGCCATGGCCGGTCCCACACCGGTTAGCGCATTGATCCATGCCGCCACGATGGTGACTGCTGGCGTCTATCTGATTGCCAGAACTCATGAGTTGTTTATTTTGGCGCCCCCGGTACAGTTTGCAGTTTCCCTGATCGGAGCAGCCACCTTATTGTTAGCCGGTTGTTCCGCGCTTGTCCAGACTGACATCAAGCGCATTCTGGCTTATTCGACGATCAGCCAGATTGGATATATGTTTCTTGCCTTGGGCGTTGGCGCCTGGTCGGCGGCCATTTTTCATCTGCTGATGCATTCATTTTTCAAGGCTTTGCTGTTCCTTGCAGCCGGGGTAGTCATTTACTGTTTTCACCATGAGCACAATATTTTCAAGATGGGAGGATTTCGTAAAGCCATGCCGGTGGCGTTCTGGAGTTTTCTGATAGGGGGTTCTGCCTTGGCAGCGCTGCCGTTCACCTCGGGCTATTACAGTAAAGATGAAATTTTACTGGCAGCCTTCGCTGTTTCTCCAGGCTTATGGGCAGCTGGTTGCCTGGGCGCACTGATTACCGGTATTTACAGTTTCCGTCTGGTATTCGTCGTCTTTTTCGGTCCTCAGCGTGCTGAAGTCAAGGAAGTTATTGGTTGGCGCATGATTTTACCGCTAGTCGTATTGTGTATGCTGGCGCTATTTGGCGGTATCTTAAGTGTATTGCAAATCCCCCTGGAATCCGTTTTTCAACTTCCGGTTGAAGGTGGTGAGCATCACGGTTTCTCTTTTGTCAGAGTCGTAACCATAGCGGGACCGATTACCGGACTGGCGATAGCGGTATTATTTTATCTCACTGGTACATTTTCAACACAGCGGCTAAATGCTGTCCATTGGCTTAAGTTACTGCAGCAATTCTGGTTTAGCGGTTGGGGCCTGGATAGTTTTTATAACGCCTTGCTGGTGCGTCCCTTTAAACGCATTGCCGAGCTCAATAAAAACGATGTGGTGGACAGCGCGTACCTCGGTATCGCACAAATCAGCATGGGTTTTCATTACCTGGCCAGCGCGTCGCAGACCGGGCGGCTGCGCTGGTATGCCGCTTCAATGGGTTTCGGCGCTGCGGTCATAATTGCTATAGGATTGTTGTCATGATCCTGTTTGCGCTGATTGCCGTTTTGTTTTTTGGCGGGATTGCTGCTTGGTTTTCCGAGCGCTGGAGCCCTGACGCACCCAGGTGGATTTCGCTGCTAATATTGGCGGTCGAGGCGCTGCTGGTGTTTCTTCAATATTCGATTATTGACCCTGTCGACTATATGACTGCCGGCGGCTTTACAGCCTGGATTGCGGATCTCAAGTGGCTTTGGATACCGCGTTTCGGAATCAGTTTTCATCTGGCGATGGATGGTCTTAGTCTGCTCCTGATTACGCTGACGGTTTTTCTTGGGTTTATGGCGGTCAGTAGCTCCTGGAGCGAGATCAGGAACCGGCAGGGTTTCTTTTTCTTTAATCTGCTGTTTTGTCTGGCTGGGACTGTAGGGGTATTTCTGGCAGTGGATTTATTCCTGTTCTTTTTCTTCTGGGAAGTAATGATCATCCCCATGTATTTTTTGATCAGCATTTGGGGCCACGAAAAACGAACCGCAGCGGCAATCAAGTTTTTTATTTTTACCCAGGTGAGCGGTCTGCTGATGCTACTGGCGATCGTTACGCTGGCGCTGATTTACCGTGGCAACACCGGCATCTACAGTTTCGACTATTTCGATCTGCTGGAAACGACGCTAGCCCCGGATATTGCCTATTGGCTGATGCTGGGTTTCTTTATCGCTTTTACCGTCAAGTTACCTTCGGTGCCGTTTCATACCTGGCTGCCGGATGCCCATACCCAGGCGCCCACCGGCGGCAGTGTTATTCTGGCCGGGGTTATGCTTAAAACGGGCGCTTATGGTTTGCTGCGTTTTGTCATACCCTTGTTTCCAGAGGCGGCGCATCAGTTCGCACCGGTTGCCATGACCCTGGGCGCGGTTAGCGTGCTTTATGCAGCCGTAATGGCTTTTGCTCAGTCCGATCTGAAACGCTTGATTGCCTATACCAGCGTCAGTCATATGGGCTTTATATTGCTGGGAATCTTTTCCTGGAATCTGCTGGCGTTGCAGGGTTCGGTGGTTACGATGCTGGCCCATGGTATTAGCGCCTCGGCATTATTTATGATAGCCGGCGCCTTGCAGCAACGTCTGCATACGCGAGAAATGGGCAATATGGGCGGGCTTTGGGCTAAAATTCCACAACTGTCAGCAATGACTTTATTCTTTGCCATTGCCTCGTTGGGTCTGCCAGGGCTGGGCAATTTTATCGGCGAATTTCTGGTGTTACTGGGTGCCTTCAAGGTCAATGTGGTATTGACTGTTTTGTCAGCTCTCGTGCTAATTCTGGCGCCGGTCTACGCCCTTATTGTTTTGCAAAAAGCCTTTTACGGTCCCTTGCAGCAATCATATCAATTGTCCGATTTCGGCCGCCGCGAGAGGCTATCCATGATGCTGCTTGTGCTCTCTACAATCTGGCTGGGATTACATCCACAGACGGTATTGAATGTTGCAGAGCCGTCATTACAGCAGGCAATGAACTGTTGCCAGGGAATCGAGCAATGAACCTGGCACAGCTTGCCGCATTTTCCCCGGTTATCAGCATCTCCGGAGCAGTGTTACTGGTGATGTTGACTATTGCCGTCAGGCGAAATTTTGCTCTGGTCAGTTTTATAGCCGGCATCGGAATTCTGGCTTCGCTGTCGGCAGTGTCAGTGATTTGGAATCACAGTCCTGTTCAGGTGACGCCGCTGATCAGAGTGGATAATTACGGGCTATTCTATACGGCATTGGTGTTTATCGCAGGTCTTGCAGTCATGGCATTTTGCTACGATTATTTTAAAGATCGTGAAGGAGAGAACGAAGAACTTTTATTGCTGATTCTCACGGCTTTGCTGGGCGCTTCGGTGCTGGTCAACAGCAGCCACTTTGCAGCATTTTTTATTGGCCTGGAAACGCTCAGCGTCTCCTTGTTCGTGCTGATCGGCTATTCTTTTGAGCGCCCGAAATCACTGGAAGCAGCGGTAAAATATCTGGTTTTATCCGGTGTCTCATCCGCCTTTCTGCTGATGGGGATGGCGTTGATCTATGCCCAGTCCGGAACACTTGAGTTCAGCGGCATCGGAGATTATGTCGCCAACCAGCAGGCTATCGACGCCATGGTGTTAACCGGCATTATTCTCATTGTTGCAGGATTGGCTTTCAAATTATCCCTGGTGCCGTTTCATCTGTGGACGCCGGATGTCTATGAAGGCGCTCCGGCGCCGGTAACGGCATTGGTGGCTACCGTCTCGAAAGGGGCTGTTTTTGTCCTGTTGCTGCGTTATTTCCTGACTGGCGGAGGCTATTTGTATTCTTCAATACTGACTGTTTTCAGCATTATTGCCGGAGTAACCATTCTGGGCGGTAATCTTCTGGCATTGCTGCAAACAAATGTCAAACGCATGCTGGCTTATTCATCCATCGCTCATATGGGTTATTTGCTGGTTGCCTTCATTGCCCTCGGCAGCATAGCCCCGAAACTGGTGGTTGAGTCCGTTACCTTTTATCTGGTTGCTTATTTGATTACGACGCTCGGCGCCTTCGGCGTCGTTTCGATACTTTCGACGATAACAACGGAAGCAGCAGAGCAGTCATTTTATCAGGGTCTATTCTGGCGCAGGCCCTGGCTGGCAGCGGCCTTTACCTTGATGCTGCTGTCGCTGGTAGGCATTCCGTTAACTGCCGGTTTCATCGGCAAATTTTATATCTTTGCCGCGGGTGTAGACGGGAGATTGTGGGGATTGCTGCTGACTTTGATCATCGGCAGCGGTTTGGGCTTGTATTACTACCTGAGAATTATCGTGGTCATGTCGATGAGTCCTGATTTAGACACATATGAAGAGGATGTGCCTGCTCGTACCTGGGTTTCCTCTGCAACACTCACCGTGTTGACAATACTGCTGGTCTGGTTAGGTATTTTCCCTGAACGCTTGATAACATTGATTCAGTCATTGTGAATCGCCTTTTATTGGGTTTTACGAGTTTTTCTCGTTTTAAGGCCATGCCATCGAGTGGAAAAGGCAAGGAGGCAAATCGCATGTGACAATGCTGGCAGTGGAACGCTGCACTAAACAAAACTGATGAGGACTCGATAATCTTAAAAAATAGGGGAGTTTAACCCTGGCGAGGACGCATCCAATTTGAATGTTCGATGCGTTAAAAATGGACTGGCCGTGTCGAGTATTGTTATGATTCAATTTGTGATGGAAAAGATTATTGGCGAGGTTAAGATATTTTGTAATTTCTGGCCATCCGGTCTCGTTCAATAGTAAGCAGTTTCTGTTTGGCGTGGATAATAGTCCAACGAAGCTATCAATTGTAATCGTGTGAGACATTCAATATGCAGTATAAAGATTACTATAAGATTATGGGGCTATCCCGGGATGCCAGTCAGGACGAAATCAAACGCGCCTACCGTAAGCTGGCACGAAAATATCATCCCGATGTCAGCAAGGAAAAGGATGCCGAGGCAAAGTTCAAGGAACTGGGAGAAGCTTATGAGGTACTTAAGGATCCTGAAAAAAGAGCTGCATACAATCAACTGGGTGCTGACTGGAAAGCGGGTCAGGATTTCAGGCCGCCGCCGAACTGGAATGAAGGTTTTGAATTTAAAGGTGGTGGTTTTACCAGTGACGACGCCGGAGCCTATAGTGATTTTTTTGAACAATTGTTTGGCGGCGCCGGATTCCGTGCCGCCAATAGGGGGCAACCTGGTTTCCATGCCCGTGGGCAGGACAGTCATGCAAAAATTTATATCGATCTGGAAGACAGTTTCCACGGTGTGACGCGCAATATTTCCTTGAGCACCCCTGAAATGAATGCACAAGGTCAAGTGCAGGTTAAGCATAGAAGCCTGAATATCAAGATTCCCAAAGGCATCAAGGCGGGCCAGCATATCAGGCTGGCAGGTCAGGGAAGCCCCGGATCAGGTAGCGGTCAAGCGGGTGACCTGTTTCTTGAAATAGCGTTTAACAACCACCCGCTTTACCGGGTTTCAGAAACAGATATTTACCTGGATCTTCCCGTTACGCCATGGGAAGCGGCTTTAGGCGCTAAAATCAAAGTGCCTACACCGGAGGGTAGCATTGACCTGAAAATACCACCCAATTCCAGGCAAGGCAGCAAACTGCGTTTAACAGGCCGGGGATTGCCAGCCAAGACACGGGGTGATTTCTACGTTGTACTGCAAATTGCCTTGCCGCCTGCAAATACCGATAAGGCCAAAGCGGTATACCAAAAAATGCATGAAGAACTTGATTTCAATCCACGCCAGGCTCTGGAGGTATATCACCGATGAACTCACATGATTTATTATTAGTGCATACGGGGACGGTCATTGAAGATGACAGTTTGACACTGGGGCAACTGTGCCGTGCTTGCGGTGCCCATGCAGACTGGGTAATCAGCCTGGTTGAGGAAAGCATTATTGAACCCCAGGGTGAAGAGATACGGGTATGGCGCTTTTCAGGAGCAAGTCTGGTGCGCGCCCGTTCCGCCCTCCGGCTACAGCGTGATCTGGGGATTAATCTGGAAGGTATTGCTCTGGCGCTGGATTTGATGGAAGAGCTTGAAAGCCTGCGTACGCAAATGAAAATAACAGGACATAGTTAGACAATGGATGCCGCTTCATAGAGTCATAATTATTCCAAATCTTTAAAATTTCGTCTGGTTACTTCAATTTGAGATCGATATGTTTCAGCATCCCCGTAACTGAAGAACCTCTGATAACAGCTATGTAAGTTTTTAATACGTTTGGCATGTTTAATAGGACACCAGAATTGTTCTGTACGTCCGCCTATTTCCTGCAAATAGGCGAATAGCCCATTAACGTAACTGCAGTAGGCGCGGTTAATTTTTTCTATTATAGAGTCCGACGTTGGTAAAGCGACACAAAGTCCCCTCTCCCTTTGGGAGAGGGTTAGGGTGAGGGTATTACAAAGGTCGCTTTACCAACTTTGGCTCCTATAACAGTTAAGTATTAATACTTATATTTTATTTCCCTGTAGTGTGTTCCAATCGCTGGAGTTGATTTTTGCCATAAATTATCAAAATAGTTTAAAGTCAACTAAAAACTTTATTAATTGTGAGGTGTAAAATGGCTGCAAGTGTAAAAAAATTAAAGAGGATGTAAGTTCAGGGACTGAAGAATCCGCCAATACGATAAATCTTCCGGATCGGGATGCCAGGATTGCCGAACTTGCTTATTACAGAGCTGAAAGTAGAGGTTTTGAACCGGGCCACGAAGTTGAAGACTGGCTTGAAGCGGAACGGGAATTTATGCTGTAGTGAGGTGAAAGGGCTGCCAAATACAAGCCCGTCAATATGTCTGTAATGTAGATGTTTATAATAGGAGAGCATTATGAAAAATAAGGAAAAAGAAACAAAAAAAGGGACCGAAGTTGTACCCGGCACACCGTCTGGCAGTCTGCTTTCATTTGATGAATTTGATAGTTTTTTTGATGATTTTCTGTCACGAAGGTGGCCTCGCCTGCTGGACTGGAATTTACCAACCGGGTTTGAGAAAGGATTTCCGAAAGTTGATATTATCGATCATGACACTGAAATAGAGGTTCAGGCAGCACTGCCGGGCATTAAAAAAGAAGATCTGGATATTTCGATTAACAATCAGACCATTACTATCCGTGCTACCAGCAAGGAAGAAAAAAAGGAAGAAGGCAAATATTTTCGCCGCGAAATTACCCGTGGTGAATTTCAGCGCACATTATCTCTGCCCGATAATGTCGATGATGCAAATGCAAAAGCTTCTTTCAAAGACGGGATATTGAAAGTGACCATACCAAAAACAGAAAAAAGCAAGCGCAAAACCATCGAGATCAAGTAGTCCGGCTTAGCTGCGACTTGTTTTTACAGGTATTGATCATGGGCGATTAATACCGATGAGGATGGGCAGCGATCAAGTTCAATTTTTCCAGGCCGGCAATTTGATCCGGGAGAGAATAAATGAAAAATCAAATTATTGTTGCTATTGCCGACAGATTGGCTATTGCCCTGGAAATTCAAATTTATATGATGTTTCAGTTGAATGACAGGCTCAATCAGTTAAGCGGGCAGAAAAATGAAGCCGGCAGCTCTCAAATCAAAATACTGAAGCTGCCAAAACTCACCATTCCAAACCGGATCTGGATGACAAGTTATCTAATGATGGCCAATGGAACCCCTACGAAGAAATGCAGCGTTTGCAAAGTGAAATGGAACAGCTTTTCAGCGATTCATTTTCGCGTTTTCATATGAATACGCCTTTGGGCAGTTTCAACAAAACGCCCGAGGTTGATTTACAGGAAAAATCGGATCGCTAAATGCGTCCAGGATGAAAACCGATTACCGTGATGGTGTACTGACGTTTACGATTCCAAAAGCTAGCTACAATATCTTATCTTCCATAAAGCAGCTTTAGTTTAGACGAATGTGGCAGTTCATGGTTTAAATCAAGAGCTATGGCCTGGTTGCCGAGTTAACGGCTATAATAGCAGATTCGCACTCAGGTATGCTTTAGCTAGATAATCTGAAATTTCCCAATTATTAAAAAGCCTGATCCCGTTATTCGTGTCGGGTGAGTATTTAACACAGGGTTGGCATTATTTATAGCAAACCCCCTATAAATACCTTCTCCTTTATACGTTACCGACTCAATAACCGGGAAATTTCAGTAGATAATCATAATGAATAAAATAATTGATAATACACAAAACAAATTCCGGGCCAAACTCGAGAAACTGCTGGAAGGTACAGATATTGTATTTAATGGAAACAAACCATCGGATATTCATGTTTATAATTCGAATCTGTATGAAAGAATACTTACTGAAGGAACGCTGGGATTGGGTGAAGCGTATATGGATGAGTGGTGGGATTGCAGCCAGCTTGATGAGCTATTCAATAAATTCTGTTCGGCGCAAGTTAAAAGCCGGGTAATGCTTGATCCACAATCAATAAAGAACGGACTTTGGTCTTATTTTATAAACCGGCAAAGCAAACATCTCGTTTCAAATAAAGTGAAGCACCATTACGACATCGGCAACGATTTTTACCGTTCAATGCTTGATGCTCGACTGACTTACAGTTGCGGGTATTGGAAAGAAGCAAAGGCGCTCGATCAGGCCCAAGAGCACAAGTTTGCTTTGATATGCAGAAAATTGAACCTGCAGCCCGGTCAAAGGATTCTCGATATCGGCTGCGGCTGGGGGAGTTTTATGAAATACGCGGTTGAAAAATATGATGTTTCTTGCATAGGAATAACTCTTTCCAGCGAACAAATCGCCCTGTGCAGAGAGTTGTGCGCCGGTCTGCCTATAGAAATACGTTTTGCAGATTATCGGGAGCTTAATGAGACGTTTGATCATATTGTCTCGATTGGAATGTTTGAGCACGTCGGCTATAAAAATTACAATCAGTATATGAAGGTTGCCTGGAGATGCCTTAAGGATGATGGTTTGTTTCTCTTGCATACGATAGGAGGAAATAAATCAGTAATAACCGTCGATACCTGGATGGAGAAATACATATTTCCCGGGGGTATGCTACCTTCAATTAAACAAATTGCAAACGCAACAGAGGGAAAGTTTGTCATGGAAGACTGGCATAATTTTGGCGCCGATTATGACAAAACTCTGATGTGCTGGTTTGAAAATTTTTCTGAAAATTGGGAAACTATAAAGAATAACTATGACGATCGGTTCTTCCGGATGTGGAAATACTATTTATTATCCTGTGCCGGTGCATTCCGGGCGCGCGGAAATCAG
The DNA here is from genome assembly GCA_024636875.1 of Methylococcaceae bacterium. Lineage (GTDB taxonomy): Bacteria > Pseudomonadota > Gammaproteobacteria > Methylococcales > Methylomonadaceae > JAGXGJ01. Next base: position 19,587 of record JAGXGJ010000018.1, read on the forward strand.
CTCTGGCAGGTTGTATTGTCCAAAAACGGTGTGCCTGGGGGTTATATTTCGGTGCGCTGAAGCGTGGCGGGCGGCGGTCTTGCCTGAAACATGTCTGCTACAAAATATCCAGGGAATCAGCAATAAAATCCCGTTATCCACTGGTTTCAATTGTGTGGGAAAATAGCATTAACAGTTAGGGTTGATCAGGATAAGTAAGACAATAGCCGAAGCAAGCACAAGCAAATTGCCTTTGTGGTGTGATTGAAATCACCCCACATAGTGCGGTTCAAGTTAATAGCAAATGGGTTGATATTTATGACTAACAAATCGAAACTACGCTGGGGTGTTTTAGGAGCCGCGCGAGTCAATGAGCGCTTGCTGCCTGCAATCGTCGAGGCGCAAAACGCAGAACTGGTTGGCATTGCCAGCCGCCGCCCCGGTGCGGCCGCCCAAACGCTGGCGCAGTACGCTCCACATCAGCAGCATGTCCGGACTTATAACAAGCTTGACGCGTTGCTGGATGATGCTGAAGTGGAAGCTGTATATCTGCCTCTTGCCAATCATGAACATGCCGAATGGACGCTCCGTGCCATAGAATGCGGTAAACATGTACTGTGCGAGAAGCCGATGGCATTGACTGTGGCTGATATCGAAGCGATCAAAGCCGCCGCGAGTGCGCATAAAGTAACGGTCATGGAAGGTTTTATGTATCGTTTCCATCCGCAACACGCGCGTGTGCGGGAATTGATTCGTCTGGGAACGATCGGCGAAGTACGCTCTGTGCGCGCCAGCTATTCTTTTATGATGCGGCCGGCGCGGATGTATCGCTTGGCAGAAAGCGTCGAACGCGGCGGCGGCGCTATGTGGGATATCGGTTGTTACGCAATTCATTCAGCGCGAATGTTTTTCGACCAGATGCCTGTCGCGGTGACGGCTATGGCCAGGTATGTCGAGAGCGGCGCTGACAGTGCGAGCAGTGGCATTATTGATTACGGCGAAGGGAAATTTGCGCATTTCGATTTCAGTTTTGAACGGGCCAGGCGCTGTGAGTACGAAGTTACAGGCACGAAAGGAGGCATTGTGTGTCATACCGTCTGGCAGCTGCCGGGGGATGTTCCGGTGATTTCGTGGTGGACAGAAGACGGCCGGCAATGTGAAGAGCGTTTGCCTGCGGATAGCCATTTCCGGCTTGAAATCGAGCATTTCAGTAACTGTGTGTTAAACGGCAAGGCGCCAGCGCTGTCGCTGGAAGATGCGCAAGCCAATTGTCAAGTTATAGTGGCTGCCTTGCAATCGGCAGCTCTTGGCCGTGTTGTCAAACTGGCCGATTAATGTAATGGTTTATCCAGCCAATAATCATGTTTATGGAGTATAGGATGTCAGATTTTAAAAAATGCCACTGTTTGGAATGTATTTAACTGAAAGCTTGGCTGATCAGATGCAGAATGCAGGTGATCAAGCCAACATCCGGTATAGTCATGTTGAGCTGATCCGATACGCGTTCACAGTCTGCGGCTATGAAGGCTCGAATGAGCACTGCACTTTAAAAGCTGTTTAGTGTTATAGTTAACGGGTTTTTATTTTTCACCCTTTTCGCTGAACCAATCTGCTGCAATACAAACCCGTCTGCCGATGCTACCATTGCTGGAATAGGGTTCAGCGTTACTGAAACAGATAACCTGGAGTTCGTGATCGACCTGAAACAGGTCGCGAGCATCACAGTATCCGCTTCTTGAGAGCAAATGGTTTCTATTTAACAATTGTCGGCGAATAATTTTAATGACGCTGGTATTGAGAGTATAAAAACTATGATTGAAGACACTAAAATCGAACCGCTTTACATCGTATTAATCAGCATCCACGGCTTGATTCGTGGCCACAATCTGGAATTGGGGCGCGATGCGGATACCGGCGGTCAAACCAAATATATCGTCGAACTGGCCAAAGCCCTGGCAAAGCAGCAAAATGTCGAGCGTGTGGATTTGGTAACGCGCCGGATAATCGACAGCGAAGCCGGCATCGATTACGCAGGGCACCTGGAATCGCTGGCGGAAAATGCACAAATAGTCCGCATCGAAGCGGGCCCCGAAGGTTATATCCGCAAAGAAGATCTTTGGGACCATCTGGATAGTTTCGCTGATAATTTACTGACTTGGCTGCACCGCCAACCGCGCCTGCCGGATATATTGCACAGCCATTATGCCGACGCCGGCTATGTAGGCCTGCGTCTTTCACATAGAACGGGTTTGCCCTTGATTCATACCGGCCATTCTCTGGGACGTGATAAACGTCGCAGACTGTTGGCCATGGGCTTGCCGATGGAGGATATCGAGCAGCGCTATCATATATCACGCCGCATCGACGCAGAAGAGGATACATTGACCAACGCCGATTTAGTGATTACCAGTACCCGCAATGAAATCGTAGAGCAGTACGAGATGTACGATTGCTACACGCCGGAAAAAATGGCAATCGTGCCGCCGGGAACCGATCTTGAAATGTTTCATCCGCCCGTTTCTGAAGGTGAGACCATTCCCTTTGCAAAGATCCTTGAGAAATTTTTGCACGAACCTGATAAACCGATGATATTAGCCCTATCCAGGGCCGACGAACGGAAAAATATCGTTGGTCTTCTGGAAGCCTACGGTGAATCACCGCGTTTGCAGGCGTTGGCCAATCTGGTGATCATCGCCGGCAACCGCGAGGATATCAGAGAGTTGAGCGATGGCCCGCAAGGGGTTTTAACGGAGTTGCTGCTGGTTACCGATTATTATGATCTTTATGGCCGGGTCGCGCTGCCGAAACACCATACATCAGAAGAAGTCGCCGGCATTTATCGCCTGGCGGCGGCGTCCCGAGGAATTTTCATCAACCCGGCTCTGACCGAACCATTCGGTTTGACGCTGCTGGAAGCGGCTGCCAGCGGCTTGCCGCTGGTCGCTACTGAAAACGGCGGTCCGGTGGATATCATCGGTAATTGTCATAATGGTTTGCTGGTCGACCCGCTGGATAAAATTGCGATTGCCGAGGCCTTGTTGACTATCCTCGAAAATCCGAAACTTTGGCAGGAATATTCTACAAATGGCTTACAAAATGTGGCCTGTTATTATTCCTGGGACGCCCATGCACAAGCTTATTTGCGAGAAATCCGGCCGTTGCTGCAGCACCGGGAGCAACTCCCGAAAACTCCGCCGGTCGCCAAACCCGGCCGTTACCGGAATCACGCCATTTTTACTTCTATCGATCATACCCTGCTTGGCGATGCCGAGGGACTGGAACAATTCGTACAATTTATTCGCGAAAAACGTAAAAAATTTCTATTCGGCATCGCTACCGGACGACGTCTGGATTCGGCACTGGCGGTTTTAAAAAAATACCGCATCCCCATGCCGGATATCTTGATTACCAGCCTCGGCACTGAAATCTATTACGCCCCGCAACTGATCGCCGACATCGCCTGGACTTATCATATTGATCATTTGTGGACGCCGCAGGTGCTGCGGCGCATTATCGGCGGGCTGCCAGGCCTGACGCCACAAGCCAAAAGCGAACAGAGCCGCTTTAAACTTTCCTATCATTACGACAGCAATATCGCACCGCCGATGGAAGAAATCCTCACGCTGTTGCGGCAGCAAGAATTATCCGCCAATCCGATATTCTCGTTCGGGCAGTTTTTCGATATCACCCCGGCCAGGGCTTCCAAAGGCCACGCCTTGCGTTATATTGCCCGGCAATGGAATATTCCCCTGGAGCGCATTCTGGTTACAGGAGGGTCCGGCGCCGACGAAGACATGCTGCGCGGCAACACACTCGGTGTCGTAGTCGCCAACCGCCACCGCGAAGAATTATCGATACTGGGCGATACAGAGCACGTCTATTTCGCCGAGCGGCCGTATGCCTGTGGTATATTGGAAGCGGTCGAACACTATGATTTTCTCAATTTCTAGCGGAGCGCAGGGTCCATGCTGAAGTCTATCCTGATTTGCACCGATCTCGACCGCACGCTGTTGCCGAACGGCAGTCAGCCGGAATCACCGCGGGCGCGGGCGGCTTTCACCCGGCTGGTTTCGCGCCCGGAGGTAACCCTGGCTTATGTCAGCGGACGGCACCGCGAGTTGGTTGAAGACGCAATCCGGGAATACGAACTGCCGCTGCCCGATTGGGTTATCGGCGATGTCGGTACGACGATTTACCAGGTAGGTTCCGGCGATTGGCGGCATTGGTCTGAATGGGAAGAGGACATCGCCGCCGATTGGCGAGGATTGACGGCGAAGGATTTACAGCCTTTGTTTACAGACTTGTCGCCCTTGCGCTTACAGGAAGAAAGCAAGCAAAACCGCTACAAGCTCAGCTATTATCTGCCCTTGCAGAAAGACATCGACGCTCTGCAGCGAGAAATGGCGCTTCGTATCAATGCGCAAAACCTGACGGCCAGCTTGATCTACAGTGTCGACGAAGCAGCATCGACGGGTCTCCTGGATGTGCTGCCCGCGCGCGCCACCAAACTTCATGCCGTGGAATTTTTAATGCGGCATCAGGGCTTCGATGTCACCAATACGGTTTTTGCCGGCGACAGCGGTAACGACTTGCCGGTGCTTGCCAGCGCGGTACCCTCGGTATTGGTCGCCAACGCCGACGGCGAAGTTGTCGAACAAGCCAAAGCAAAAGCCCTGCAACAGGGAACTATGGCGGCATTTTATCTGGCGCGAGGGAATTTTTTGGGCATGAACGGCAATTACAGCGCGGGGATTCTTGAGGGCGTCGCCCATTATCACCCTGACACCCGGCATTGGATGGAAGAAGACCATGAGCAATAACCATAATATCCATGTTTTCGGCGAGGTCCTGTTTGACCATTTTCCAGACGGCAGCCGTATCCTGGGCGGTGCACCGTTCAACGTCGCCTGGCATTTACAGGCATTCGGACAAGCGCCCCGCTTCACCAGCCGGATTGGCGACGATCCGGCTGGACAAGAAATTGCTGCATTAATGGATGACTGGGGCATGAGCCGTGAAGCCTTGCAAACCGACCCCAGGCATCCTACAGGCAGCGTCCGGGTACTGATCCGGGACGGCGAACCGCACTACGAAATTGTCGTAGACAGCGCCTACGACTTTATTTCTAGTGAATTACTCGATGAAAAAAGCACGCAAGGCATTTTGTATCACGGCTCGCTGGCGGTCAGAAACCCGGTTGCACGTGCGGCGTTGCAAGCCATAAAAGCCCGCCATCAAGGCAAAGTTTTTATCGATGTCAATTTGCGGCCGCCATGGTGGGAGCGGGAAACGCTGCTGTCGATGCTGTACGATGCGGATTGGGTCAAACTCAATGAAGCCGAACTCGCCGAATTATGCCCCGGTTACGCTGATCTTGAAACTGCCATGCAATCTTTTTGCGCCCGGTTCGATCTGGAAACGCTGGTGGTGACCCTGGGCGCCAAAGGCGCCATCGCTTGCGATAGCCGGAAGCACTTCGTTTCCGTCAAACCGCCGGAAAGCACTACTGTGGTCGATACGGTGGGCGCGGGAGATGCTTTCGCCGCGCTGTTGCTATTGGGATGGAACAAGCAATGGCCGTTACAAGTGACACTGGAACGGGCGCAAGCATTTGCCTGCGCTTTGGTCGGCAGACGCGGCGCCACGGTTGCCGATAGAGAATTTTATAGCGCGTTTAGCGTCTCATGGCGTTGAACGACTGCGGTAACATCGGATTTACCTTAAAGGGCACTAGTAGTTCGTCATTTTAATTATGACGGATAAAACTGGAGTAGCTATTCAGTCCCCCTCTTTGAAAAAGAGGGGTTAGGGGAGATTTTTTAAATAAATCCCCCTCAATCCCCTTTCCCAAAGGGGAAAGTGAATATGCGACTGCTGACTAACTCTAATTTTACACGACAAAACAATGCTGACTGAGTACTAGAGCCCCAATAGGGCATAACCGGACGCATCGAAGCCTATAAATTTAAAACAGTCAGCCACCTACTACCCATCAGGATAACACCATGTACGAACAAGTTTCCCATTCACTATTGAATGCCATTCTGGACGATTTAAAACCGGAAATCAGAAGACAGGATTTGCGGCATTTTTATACCCGGCTGGGTGCAAACTTTTATGCCATTTATTCGCTGTTTTTTAATCTCTACGGACATCGCGAGGATTTTCAGCAGCAAATGCTGAACCTGGTGGAAACGATGGCCAAAGGCTATATCAACCGTTCTTCGGTGCTGGAGCGCGTCGACATCGAGCGCGAACAGGATCATAACTGGTTCTTGTCGCAGAAATGGGTCGGTATGGCGCTTTATACCAACGGTTTCGCGGAAAATCTGGACGATTTGGCCGACAAAAGCCCTTATTTCCAGGAACTGGGCGTCAACATGGTGCATATTATGCCGATTTTGATGTGTCCCACCGGGAAAAGCGATGGCGGCTATGCGATCAGCGATTTCCGGCAAATTGATGACAGGATAGGCGACTTAAACGATTTACGCAGGGTTGCCGAAGAATTCAGGAAACGCGATATCCTGCTGGTCCTGGACATAGTGCTTAATCATACCTCTGAAGAACACGAATGGGCCAAAAAGGCGCTAATGGGGGAACGCCAGTACCAGGATTATTACTTTATGTTCGATAACCGGGAAATTCCTGATATGTTCGAACAGAGCATGCCGGAGATTTTCCCCGAAAGCTCCCCGGGCAATTTTACCTGGAATGAGGACATGCAGAAATGGGTGATGACCGTCTTTCATGACTACCAGTGGGATTTAAATTACAGTAATCCCAATGTGTTCATTGAAATGCTCGACATCATCCTGTTTTGGGCGAACCAGGGGGTTGATGTACTGCGCCTCGACGCCGTCGCCTTCCTGTGGAAAAAAATCGGCTCCGCCTGTCAAAACGAGCGCAACGCGCATCTGATTTTACAGTTGATGAAAGATTGCTGCCAGGTGACCGCACCCGGTGTGTTATTTATTGCCGAGGCAATCGTCGCACCGGTTGAAATCATCAAATATTTCGGCGAAGACGCGATTATCGCCAAGGAATGCGAAATCGCTTATAACGCCACTTTAATGGCATTATTATGGAACGGTATAGCCACAAAAAACGCCAAATTGCTCTATCAAGGCGTGAAAAACCTCCCTGTCAAACTGGAACGGGCAACCTGGCTCAACTATGTTCGCTGCCACGACGACATCGGCTTCGGTTTCGACGACAACGATGTCCGGGCCGTAGAGTATGAGCCTTTCGCACACCGGAAATTTCTGGTCGATTATTTCAGCGGTCAATTTGAAGGTTCGCCAGCCAGGGGCATGGTGTTTATGCATAACGACACAACCGGAGACGCACGCATTTCCGGCTCACTGGCCTCCCTGGTTGGATTGGAAGCAGGATTGGAAAGCGGCGATCAGGCCCTGATTTCGGATGCTATTAATAAAATCCTGTTACTGCACAGTCTGATTCTCTCTTTCGGCGGCATTCCGCTGCTTTACAATGGCGATGCGCTTGGCGTGCTCAACGACTACAGCTATCGCGACGATCCCAGCAAATGCAACGACAACCGCTGGATTCACCGTCCCAAAATCAATTGGGAAAGAGCTGAATTGCGAAAAAAACAAGGCACGGTGGAATACACCTTGTTCAACGCGTTGAAAAAAATGATCGCCATTCGCAAGGAAACATCATCGTTTGCCGATTTCAACAATCGGGAATTACTGGACGTCAATAATGAACATTTGCTTTGTTATATCCGTTTCAATCACCTGCGTCCGTCGGAGCGGGTCATGGTGGTCGCCAATTTCGATGCCAACCCCCAGTATCTCGATTTGGAGTTCATCAGCAGTAAAGGCATTAACATTTACGCTCACTTCATCGATTTATACAGCGGCAGAAGCCCTGCCCAGTATGATCGCCGGATAGTTTTGCAGGCTTATCAATTTTATTGGCTAACGGAAATATAAAGAGGCGGCAGCAGGCTCGTCATGCTATCCTTTGCTCATGATAATTCATGCCGATAATCAATAGCTTGAGTGCGAATGGATGCGCAGTACTCTTGTGTGTTGCATTCACAACCAATTGATATATTTCTACATATAGTGTAATTGCGCCAGGGATGTCTTATTCTGATCTTGACTTTCTAATACCCGGTATTATATAGATTGTTTATAGGGTTGACTGAGGGTCAGGTTATGGCAATTGGAAAATTATTGGCGGCCATTGGCGTTGCTTTGTTGGTTATCGGGCTTGTTATCAGTTATGCACCCTGGCTGGTAAATTGGTTTGGTAAATTGCCCGGTGATATTCGGATTGAAGATGAAAAAAAATTAGTGTTTATACCGATCACATCCATGTTGATAGTCAGCATCATTTTAACTGTGATCGTAAATTTTATTTTCCGTAAATAAAATAAAGATAAATATGTAAAGTGTTATAAAATTAGCAGTTTTTAATATAAAAGCCGAGTTATCGGCACATAAAAACAGTGGCTTAAGTTTTATGCGATGTCCGTTTTGTACAGCACAAGATACCCGGGTTCTCGATTCCAGATTAATTAATGAAGGGGATCAGGTTCGTCGCCGGCGTGAATGTAATGTCTGCAGAGAACGATTTACCACGTTTGAAATTGCTGAATTAACGATGCCCAGTATTGTCAAGCGTGATGGTATTCGTGAGCCTTTCGAAGAAAATAAACTGCGTTCAGGTATGCTCAAGGCTTTGGAGAAAAGACCTGTTGACAGTGATGCTATTGAAGATGCAATCAATCGAATAAAAAAGGATTTGATGTCGAAAGGCGAGCGGGAAATATCAGCCCAGGAGTTGGGTGAAAAAGTGATGAAAGAGCTGAGTTTACTGGATCACGTTGCTTTTGTGCGGTTTGCCTCGGTTTACCGCTGTTTTCAGGATGTCAGTGAATTTACAGACATGATTCAAGATTTGCAAAAAAAATAATGTCAGCGCAGCAAGATATTGTTTATATGGCGAGAGCCATTCAACTGGCAAAAAGAGGGCACTTTACAACTGACCCGAATCCGCGCGTAGGCTGTGTTTTGGTCAGGGATGATGTAATTATCGCTGAAGGCTGGCATATGAAAGCAGGTTGTGGTCATGCCGAAGTCGAAGCCTTAAAAAATGTCCAGGATGCTCAAGGCGCAACGGCGTATGTGACTTTAGAGCCCTGCAGCCATCATGGCAGGACGCCGCCGTGTTGTGATGCGCTGATAAAAGCCGGGGTGAGTCGCGTGGTCGCGGCCATGCAGGATCCCAATCCGCAGGTGTCTGGCCGTGGCCTGGAGAAACTTAAAGCGGCCGGGGTTCAGGTAAGCTGTGGCGTCCTGGCAGCAGACGCTGCTGCATTAAATCGCGGTTTTGTTAAAAGGATGACAGAAAATCGCCCCTTTGTACGCAGTAAACTGGCAATGAGTCTGGATGGGCGTACCGCTATGGCATCGGGTGAAAGCAAGTGGATTACTTCAGCCGAAGCCAGGGCCGATGTTCACAAATTAAGAGCCGGGAGTTCGGCTGTTTTAACCGGCATTAATACCGTTTTGGCGGATGATCCGGCGTTGAATGCGCGGGTAGATTGGGATGTTGTGCAACCGGTCAGAGTCGTGCTCGATTCCGGATTGAACATGCCGGTTACCGCTCGGATGGCGTCTGTGCCAGGGCGCAGCCTGATTTTGACCTGTTCTCGTGATGACTGCAAACGGCAAGCTTTGCAGGATGCCGGTTTTGAAGTTTATAGGCTGGCTGATAAAAACGCTCGTCTTGACCTGCATGAAGTCATGAGTTTTCTGGCAGGGCAGCAAATTAATGAACTGCTGGTTGAAGCCGGTCCTGTACTCAATGGTGCTTTGCTGGCTGAAGGTTTGGTCGATGAATGGGTCGTTTATATGGCGCCGTGCATTTTAGGAGACGAGGGGCGCGGATTATTTACCGTGCCGGGTCTGCAGAGTATGGCTGATAAAAAAAATTTAAAGCTGTGCGACGTCAGGCAGATTGGGCCCGATTTAAAATTAACGATGATAACACAGTAAGAGCGGCTTTAGCCGCGATGATCGCGGCTAAAGCCGCTCCCACACCACAGTAATATAGGGCATCCATGTTCACAGGTATCATTCTGGCAATAGGAAAAATAACTGCAATCGAGCACAGGGCAGGGGATTGCCGTTTGAAAATAAATACCGGTAAATTACCATTAACGGATGTCGCCCCCGGTGACAGCATCGCAGTCAACGGCGTATGCTTAACGGCGGTCGAGTTGGGCGCGGATTATTTTTATGCCGATGTTTCCAATGAAACCTTGTCCAGAACACTCTTGAATACTGCGACTGCCGGTATGCCGGTTAATCTTGAACTGGCTTTAACGCCGTCCACCCGGATGGGCGGACATATAGTCAGCGGACATGTTGATGGCATCGGCAAGGTTATAGAAAAAAAACCGGACGGGCGTTCGTTCCGGTTTAAATTTAAAGCGCCTGATAATCTGGCTAAATATATCGCTGAAAAAGGCTCTATTTGCATTAACGGCATCAGCTTGACGGTCAACGAAATTAATGGCGCCGAATTCAGCGTTAATATCGTGCCGCATACACTGAAAGAGACAACGCTGGGTGATGCAGTAGCCGGTACTCAGGTTAATCTGGAAGTGGATTTGCTGGCCCGTTATATAGAGCGATTGATGCTGGGTGAAGCGGCGGCTAAAAATCATGGCGCTATCACAGAAGAACTATTGCAGAAGAGCGGATTTTTTGGCTAATGAATACAACAGATGAGATTATTGGCGATTTACGCCTGGGCAAAATGGTTATCATCATGGATGATGAAGACCGCGAGAATGAAGGCGATCTGGTCATGGCTGCGGCTTTTACCCGCCCCGAGGATATTAATTTTATGGCGCGCTATGGACGCGGTCTGATTTGTTTAACCTTGACCAGTGAGCGTTGTCAACAGTTGCGCTTGCCGTTGATGGTGAATGAAAACAGAACGTCGCATTCCACCAATTTTACCGTATCTATCGAGGCGGCAACTGGCGTAACGACAGGTATTTCCGCAGCCGACCGGGCGCGCACCATTCAATGTGCCGTAGCTGCCGATGCTAAAGCGGAAGATTTGATACAGCCGGGGCATATATTCCCGTTAATGGCCAAATCCGGCGGTGTATTAAGCCGTGCAGGGCATACCGAAGCGGGTTGTGATCTTGCCAAACTGGCGGGCGTCGACCCCTCCGCTGTTATCGTTGAAATTCTCAATGAAGATGGTTCGATGGCAAGACGGGCAGACCTGGAAGTGTTCGCGCAGCAGCACAACCTTAAAATCGGTACTATTGCTGATTTGATTCACTATCGCATTCAAAATGAAAACACGCTGGAACGCATCAGTGAGTGTGACTATCCGACAGAATTTGGCGATTTTCGTCTCTATGCCTATCAGGATAGAAACGACAATAACCTGCATCTGGCATTGGTCATGGGTCAGGTTTCCGGCGATGAGCCGGTTTTAGTCAGAGTCCATGCCCGCAATTTGCTGGATGATGTGTTTTCGTCAAAGCGTAGTGAAGGCAGTGTTTCGATTCGTGCCGCGATGCAAAAAATAGCCGAGGAAGGCTGCGGGGTTTTGGTTGTTATCAGACAGAGCGAAGATAATAAATCGCTGGTAGAATTGATTCATAGTTATCAACTGGAAGATCACGGTATTCTCTGTACGGCTAATTCTCCAGAGGCAGCTGATTGGCGCATGACCGGAGCAGGAGCAAGAATACTGGCAGACCTCGGCGTACATAAACTGAAAGTATTAGGCACGCGGAAGAAGTATGTCGGACTATCTGGTTTTGATCTGGAAGTGTCCGAACATGTCGGCTGCGATGCTGAATAATGGCTGCGTCTCAGAAAACAGTAACCCACGTTAGGTCAGCATTGCGTAACCCAAAACAAACCAGTTATCAATTAGCTTACGCTACGCTAAGCCGTAATAGAACAACTCATCACACAGCAGAGAAATACCATGTCAACACTAAAAACCTTTGAAGGAATTCTTTCCGCGCAAGGCGGGAAATTCTGTCTAGTAGCTTCCCGTTTTAACAGCTTCATTGTCGCACAGCTGGAAGCCGGTGCGATTGATGCCCTGGTGCGTCACGGCGCCGACAAAGCCGATATTCATCTGGTAAAAGCCCCTGGCGCGTTTGAATTGCCGATGGTGGTGAAACGTATTGCGGCGACCAGGAAATATGATGCAATCATTGCCCTGGGCGCAGTTATTCGCGGCGGTACACCGCACTTTGAATATGTTGCCGGCGAATGTGTGAAAGGTTTGGCGAGTGTGTCTTTGCAATATGATATACCAGTCAGCTTTGGTGTCTTAACTGTTGATACCATTGAACAGGCGATAGAACGTGCTGGTACAAAAGCAGGTAACAAGGGCGCGGAAGCCGCGTTGTCAGCCATCGAAATGGTCAGTTTATTCAAGAACCTGGAAGCCTGATGAGTATTGCACGTACGAATGCCCGTAAAGCTGCGGTGCAGGCATTGTATCAATGGCAGATGACAGGCCAGAATCTCAGCGAGATTGAACGTCAATTTTTCGAGGAAGAGCGTCTGAAAGATGCTCAAAAAAGCTATTTTACCGAGCTGTTTCATGGTGTACCTAAAAATCTGGAAGCGATTGATCAGGCGTTGAGCGAATTTGTAGACCGTCCAGTCGATATGATTGACCCGGTTGAAAGGGCTATTTTAAGAATTGGTGTGTATGAGTTGCTACATCGGCTCGATATGCCCTACCGCGTAGTTTTAAATGAAAGCATTAATCTTGCCAAGTACTTTGGTGCTGACGGCAGCCATAAATATATCAATGGCATTCTGGATAAAATCGCCCAGCAAAAAAGAGCGGTAGAAGCTAAGAGTAAGGTGAAAGGTGAAAGGTGAAAGGTGAAAGGTGAAAGGTGAAAGGTGAAAGGTGAAAGGTGAAAGGTGAAAGGTGAAAGGTGAAAGGTGAAAGGTGAAAGGTGAAAGGTGAAAGGTGAAAG
>JAGXGJ010000117.1 GCA_024636875.1 Methylococcaceae bacterium
AATTTATGATTTTGTTCATTGCGGTTAAGTCTAAGTTATTTTAGGGCTTATTTTCAAGTTTTTTTTCGAAATAGTCTTAGGCTTAACAGATTTGTAGTGTCTTGGTTTTTCCGCCGCGATAGCGGCTTCGTCCAACAAGCAATAAAAGGCGGGCAGCAAAGCATTGACCCACAAAAGCAAGGCATGTTACAAGCTCAAGGCGTTACAGATAAGCCCGCACTCATTACTGACCGATACCGACTGATCCAGTAGGCGAGACAACCATGCCTCGGCGGCTTTTTGATTGGTTTTCAGCACACTATTGGGAAAAAAGCCAAACATTAGAATTAACAAGGCAGGTAAGCATAACAATGCCAGTTCACGCGGCCGCAAATCCTGTGCCTGCTTAACAGCGGCTTGAGTAACAGGGCCAAAAAACGCCCGGCGGGTAAAAGACAGCATATAAGCTGCGCTCAGCACTGCGCCCGCCAGCGCTGTAATACCCAGACCGGGGTGCGCTGTCAAGGCGCCAATAATCAATAATAATTCAGCGGGGAAACCGCTAGTACCCGGTACTCCGATACTGGCCAGCGCGAACAGAAAATAAAAACTGGTCAAGCGCGGCATTACTTTTGCCAAGCCTCCCAGGTGTATGGCTTCGGTACTGCCCAATCGATGTTGAATAAAGCCGGCAACCAGCATCAAAGAACTGGCAATCAGAGTAAAATTGAACAGTTGAAAAATCGCACCCTGAATACCCTGTATATTTAGGGATGCAATACCGATGATCACCAGACCGACATGGCTGACGCTGGCGTAAGCCAGTAAACGGCGCAAATTGGTTTGTTGCAAGGCAATCAACGCGCCATAAACAAGCGTAATAGCACCTAGAATACCCAGTACCCAGCTGTATCCAACAGCAGCAGACGGGGCTAAAGGCATCGTAAAGCGCAGTATGCCGTAGACGCCGAGCTTCAGGCCGATTAATAAGGCAGTTAATTGCGTCGGCCCTTCCATTGCTGCAGTGGGCAACCAGGTATGAAAAGGTATCAACGGCGCTTTAACCGCAAAACCGGACAGGAGTAATAAGAAAACAATGGCTTGAAGTTTATCCGGCAACTTTGTTTCCAGGAGTACCGGCAAGCTGAAGGATAAATCCTGAGGGATGGCGCCGTCCACAGCAACAGCGTGATTAAAGGCCAGCAGGATAATGGCAAACAATAACGGTATGCCGCCAAACAGCATAAACAGTGTGTATTTCATCGCCGCACTGCGCCGCTTCGGACCTATGCCCCATAAGCCGATCAAAAAGAAGATCGGCGGCAAAGTCAGTTCCCAGAATAAAAAGAACAGCACCGTATCCAGCGCCGAAAATACGCCGATGGTGACGCCTTCCAGTGCCAGCAACAGGGCAAAATGAAAGCGGTGCAGATGTTGTACCGAATTCCATGAGGCGATAATCGCCATGAGTGTTAACAGGGCGGACATCGGCAAAAACAATACCGAAATGCCATCGATTCCGACCAGAAACTCGATATTCAGACTCGGTATCCAGGCATGATGTTCGACCAGTTGAAAATTGCTGCCATTAGTGACATTAAACAAGAGCACCACAATCAGCGTCAGTATCAGTTCAAGACCGGCAATCGCCACTGCGATCTTTTTAGCCAGTTTTATATTGCCGGTAGCTCCGGCCGCAATAGCGCCCAGTAAAGGCAGCAGAATAATAAGACTCAGCAGCGGAAAACCGGCTTCATTCATGCTGGCCGTCCCCGGCAGGCACGGGCTTGTTGTCTGATTGCTGTGCACCGTGCATGGGATAATGCTCTCCTATATCGGTAGCTTCCTGGTCTATATAGTCTAGCCAAGGCGTCGTGTAAAAGCCGGTAACAATAAGCAATGAGCAAATCGCAACGGAGATAATGCGTTCTTGTCTGACGGGATGATGGGTACTGCTGTAAGGTTGATGCACACGCCTGGGATTTGCGATAAATATCTGTTGAAATGCACGCAGCAAGAAAGCTGCGGCAAGCACGTTGCCTATCAATATGGCAATCGCCATCCACCAGCCGTTTTCCTCAATAACGCCCTCAATCAGCAGATGAGCAGCATCATACCCCGGTGTACCGGGCATGACCATGGTGCTTAGCGCCGAGATCAGGAATAGCAAAGCTATCGCGGAATTGGTATCAAACAGCCCGCCCAGGCGCGGGATAAAAGCGGTGCGAGTTCGCTCATAAATCAAACCGACACTGAATAACATGCCTGCTGCCGCAAGACCATAAGCAATAGAGAGCAAGAGACTGCCTTCCAGGCCGAATTCGGTAAAGCTGAAACTACCAATGACCAGCATTCCCGTTTGACTGACAACGGCAAAGGCCAGCAGCCTGCGAATATTGATTTGCAGCAGTGCCATTAACGCGCCGTAAAAAATGCTGATCAGACTCAAGGTCAATACAAATCCCGTCCATTGTTCAGCGACGCCTGGAACCAGCGGCAAAATAAAACGAATCATGCCATAAATACCCAGCTTCAGGCCCACCATAAAAATAGCGGCGCTTGCGACCGTACCTTGTTCCGCGAGCATAGGAAGCCAGCCATGAAACGGAAATAACGGCATGCGAATGGCGAAACCGAAGAATAACAGTATAAAAATCAATACTTCGTCATGTAAATAGGCGTTGTTCCTTTTCAGTGTCAGCCAGTCGAAAGTTAGCGCATGGTCAGCATCGATTAAGCCAAAGGCCAGGAACATAAAGCCTGCCAAGGTCATCAGCAGGCCGCTGCCCCAGTATTGCAGCACTAGCGTGACGACCCAGCGCCTGTTCTTTCCGGTTCCGGCATGAATCGTCAAAAAAACCACGGGGATCAGTTCCAGCGCGCTCCACAACCAGAATTGCATAAGATTCAGTGCTGCAAAAGCACCGATCAATATACCCTCATAACCCAGCAAGCAGGCAATGAACAGCTGGTCCGTAGCATGCCGGGTAATCAGGGTATAAACCAGGGCCAGTAATGATAAAATAGCCGTTAACGGAATAAATAAAACATTCGCTCCATCAACACCGACACTGTAGCTTAACCAGGCGAAGTGAACCTGTTCAACCAGATGAATACCGGGATTGCCGGAATCGAAAATAACTAACAAGTAGATGCTGAGTAACATCGTCAACAGCGTTCCGGAAAAGGCAAAATACAGTGCTACAGTCGATGAGCGTGAACACAGGATGCCGACCATGGCCGCTAGAGGAACGAGTGTCAGTGTAGTTAGCAGCGGGAAGGCAGCAGACTCCGGCCAAAAAGTCACATAAGTATCCATCAGCGCCTCAAAATGCAACCAGCAATGTTATCAACACAAACAGCACAAGATAGCGGGGTCTTAGTATTAACTGCTCGAATTTATTGGCTGCATGTCCAAGTTTTCGACCATACACACTGGCGCCTTTGTTTATGCCCCGTAATATAAAGCGGTCTTCAAACCAGTGCATGACGGCTGCAAACCATTGCGTGAGTTTACCTGCCAGACCACTGCCGTGGGCAAACCCATCGACTTCATTATCCAATCTGGCCCCTATCTTTTTTTCTTCCAGTTGCGCCAGTGAGGATATAGTGCGAATGGCAGGCGCAGGAACTCCCATAATTTGATCAACAATATGATCATCAAAATAGCTAAGATCGTGAGCCAGCCGGAGAACCGGTCTTACCAGTGCCCAATCAGTCAATTGATCCAGCCAGAAGCGCTGTAGTGAAGCAATATAGGCCCAGCGCAGCCCGGCGATGAAAGGTGCAACAGTCTTTACCGGATTGTCGTGTAAATTATGGATGATTGACGGTGCGCTCAGGAACAGATAACTGCGTAGTATGGCATGAGCACAAAGATGCCAGCTGGCCAGCTGCCAAAAGCCCAGACCACATTCCAGAAACATCAGGCCCAATTGACCGGATGTGGCAAAAACCAGCGAACTCTTTACATCAGTCTGGGTCAGACCAACAATAAAACTATACACTGCCGTTGTACAGCCTGCTGCTACAAGCACAGCCATAGTTAACGGCGCCTGTTCAAAAACGGGTTCTAACAGGCAGACAAGATAAACGCCTGCATGTATCATGACTGCACCGTAAAACCCGGCGCTTGATGGCGTTGGCCCTTCCATCGCCCGTGCCAGCCAGGGTGTAAAAGGCAGTTGCGCTGATTTTGCAAACGCCGCTATGGCAAAGCACAGGGAAATTCCTGTGGCTTGCCCCGTGGTTAGTTGTGCCGCTGAAGCATTCAACAGACTCCAGTTAATGCTGCCGGCCCAGGCGTAACTTAATCCTGTCCCCAGAATAAATCCCGCTTCGCCGATACGGTTAGTGACGAATACCCGCGTTGCATTGGATGTGGCAACCGGGCGATCGTATGCGTAGGCTATCAACAGATAAGAACAGAGCCCGGCAATCTCCCAGCCGAAAAATGTACCGGCCGCGTTAGCCGACAATACCAGCAACAGCATCGCTGAAGCAAACAGGCTCATGATAAAAAAGAAGCGGTGGAAGCCTGTTTCTTTATGCATGTAATTAATCGAAAAATGCATAATGATAAATAACAGGATAGCAAACAGCGCCGCCAATATGACACTAAAGCCTGTCGTGATAAAATTCACTCGAATGTTCAGGGTATCGCTGGCTAACCATTGCCCAACGTTAAATGAACCGGTATTTTTTTCCAGTAAATCAGCGCCCAGCAAAACCAGAGCAAGCAGGCTGGACATGCTGATCGCCCAGCTAGCGATAATCGCCGTAGCGCTTTCACCGGCTTCGCCGTTGAGTATTCCTGATAATTGACCTGCACCGATGAGTAAGGCGGCGAGAAATGGCAACAAAGGGATTAGAACGGCTAGTGCATCCATATCCTAAACCCCCATCAGTTCAGGCCTGTCCTGAGCCTGTTGAAGTGGCTGTTTAATCAGCACAGGCGAGACGGGCGAGGTTTTATTCCGGTAACAATCCGGCGACGTGTTGCAGACGGGTAATTCTTTGGCTTCAGCTTGCCAAAGAACAAATCCCGTGCCACGTTCGAAGATAAAAATATCGCCATTGTCCGGATCTGTCGCGCTCAGATGCACCCAGCCGCCTCCAATCAGCTCGCGTAGACTGTCCTGACGAGCGTAAATTTGTTCCAGCACCGATGTTTTAGCTTCAACCAGAATCTGCAGCCGCATCGGCTCGTGAATTTCCACCATCTGCCTGGGCAGACCGGTGCGCAAATCGCTTGCAGTACCTTCCATGACCCCGAACAGACCGGTCACATTGTGCGGTACTTTTGTGCCGCAACCGAAGCGGTCGTTGTCGATTGTGGAAAAATAATATTCCAGATTGATGCCGGCGCCGACCGGGCCGGCAGTAAGCAAAATCGTTTCGAGGATACTGCCTTCAGGGTCCTGCGTCGGATCATAGGAAATCAGGAATACACGCCGGTCCAGGAACAGACCCTGGGTCAAGGCGCGCCGGCCTATCACGGCCGCCGCATTGGTTGCATGACCGAACTCGGGGCGGACCTGACTTAAATCATGCGCTCTTAGCGTTACATGTTGAAGAGACTGACTGGGTGTGGCCGAACGTTCGGCCGAGAAAAACCGCCTGCAACGCTCATGGGCGGACAATGCTTGCGCCCGGGCAATATAGCCCCTCAAACGCTCGAAATCTTCACGTTGCGAAGCCGGTAGCGCCTCCAGATCGTACCAGATTATCGCATCGCTGCAGGTATCATGCTGCATACCCATGAACCAGCAGTCGTCAGGAATGACAATACCTTGTTGTGCCAGCCGTGCGCGGACTTCCGGACGGTTGGCCATGGCCGCGAAGACGCGCGCATTCGGTCCGCCCTGCCGGCCCCCGCAGGCGCCGCAATCATGCGCGGCTTCATGCGGATTGTTCTGGCTGGTCGAACCGTGGCCTGCCAGCAAGACAAGCGGCGCAAAGCCGCCGGTTAGCCCCAGGCTGCGCAGCAGCGCCGCTACCCGCTCGGCTTGTTCGCTGCCGGTAAAACCCGGTTTGGGGTGTTCGGCCGATGCCGCCGTTGCCGTACCGGTCGACGAAAACTTTAATTCAGTGATGACAGGCGGCACAACGGCTCGGCGCAGCCAATCGGCGGCAGTCTTATAAAAACCCGGCAGCAGAATTTTACCGAGCAGGCAGGCCAAGGTAAACGGCGACAGCAGCACGATGGCGGCGTATGACAAGAGCAGATTGCGGCGCGGAACCTGATGCAGAAGATAAGTGAAAAGCAGGTACAAGCGGCGTCCTTTCTGGTGCGCAAGCAGCGTTTTTTCGTGGCCTTGTTTGGCAATCTCATCCACTTCATGCGCAGGCGTTACCACGACCGGACACAGCGGTGTTGCGTGCGCAGCCTCGAGCCCTTTATAGTTCATCGGAATGCCGAAGAATCCGGCCACGCCCAAGGTTTCGATAGCCGGGTTCAGTTCTTCCAGATGGCGGCGGAAACTTTCCTCTCGTTCATCCATGCACATGATGAATTGCGCTTCGGACCGGTTACTGCGGCTGACCCAGTAGCCGCGGTTATGATTGGCTTGCAGCGCATGAAACAGTTCCTCGCGATAGTGATGCTCGTAAGCAATTAACCAGACTTTAGCGCGTTCATTTTCAGTAAATTCATCCAGCAAGCCTAACATTGCTAGCAGATCGATTTTTTGCAGCGCTTGCAGGTCTGTGGCATTTAGCCCCAAGTGCTGACATAAACGAAACAGGCGCCAGCCGCTGTCCTGAGGACAGAGGATAGAGGACGGAGAACAGCAGGAAGCTGATCTTCGTCCTCTGTCCTCTGTTCCCTGTCCTCTGAACAGCCAGGTCCATATCAGCTCTGCAAGCCGTTGCCAACTGGAGCGGTCCGGCCGTTCGGAATCTGCCTGAAGGGTTAATGATTCTGCCAGTTGAGTCAGGTATTCCGGCAAGTCGCCCTGATACAAATGTCTGCGCACCGTAAATTCTGACAGGTGTTTACCAAAATAAACGCGCAGCGTGTTAAATTTCGCTTCACACTTCCAGAGGTCCCGGCAGATTTGATTCAACCAAAGCCTGTCCAAAGTCAGCCGAATGGCAAGATAATCGGCCAGTTTTGGTGACGCATCGTTCGCCGTTTGGTAGTCAGGATGGTGCTGCCGCCAGTTGATAAGTCCTGACCAGCCGGGTAATTCAAGCGCCAATCTACGCAGATAACCTTCCCATCTTATGTGCGGTATTTCTAACTGAGTCAGTTGCAGGATGATGGTGTCGACTGCATCTTCGGGTAATTCGGACATAATCTGCTGACAATCAGGCAGTTCATGTAAAAATGGATTCGCGTCATAGGCTACAGTTGCCCGCCAGGCGCTATAAAGACCCAACTGGCGGCGTTCAGGCAAGTTCCAGGAGGCAACACCTTCATCCATAGCTGAGGCGCAGATGCGTATCAATTCCGGGCGAACAGAATCGAGGATGTCAACTCCGCTTAATGCAAGGATAAAACCGCGCAAGGTAATGCTGTCTCCCAGTTGGGATAATAATTCTTCCAGCGCCCTGGTGGAGTTGACATGGAAGGTCTCTATTTGTTGCTCCAGGTCCTGTTGTGCCGGCAACCATTGTTCAGCCTGCTCCAGCGACAAGTCAAGCAAGTCTTCAGGATGCAGTGCCGTTTGCTGCAAGTCAAGTTTGCTTGAGATACTTTCCCAAAGCTGTTTGATAACATTGCCTTGATGGGTGTCGTCTGCAAATAATTGTCTACGAACTGACTCCGGCACATCGGCCTGTATTTTATCCAAAGCGCCCAATTCCTGCGTGTGCCAGTTTAACTGACTAACGTTAAGGCCTTGCAAATCAAATAACAGAGCGATCTTATAAAGATCTTTTCGCGTGATGATGCGATCCTTTAACGTGCAGACGATTTGCTCTGCCTGTAAAGATGGATACTGCGCCAGGGCTGCATCCAGGTCAAGGTCATTGATGCGCCCCTGCCGGTAAATATCCCGGTTTTGCGCTTCAGGAAGATAAGCGTAAATGCCGGTCAAGTCTTCGAATGCAGCCAGGGCTTGTTCAAACGGCAGATGCTGAAAGCCATGCAAGGTATTGTGATGCACGAAATCATGAATCGGGGCCTGTCCGGGCAGGACATGATCCAGATGATTCAGCGCGGCTATGATCTGTTCGCGGCTGTTAACGGTTTTTAAAAGTGATTCCTGCATGATTGATTCTATAATAATCGCTGACCGATCTGGCTGTTCATCTGCTTTATTGTTGCCGCTGACAGCTCGATCAACGGCGCTGGCAGCAGGCCGAATAGCACAATACCTGCGACTAATAGTCCCGCCGCTAAAATTTCGGGCGTTTTAAGATCGGTGATCTGCTGCATTTGCGGCTTTACCGGGCCGGTAAACAAGAGTCCGATAGTGCGCATCGCATAAGCTGCGCTAATCAAAATACTCATGCTGAAAAAAACCATCAAGCCGCCCCATTGCTGAAAACCTCCGATAAAAGCGTGCAGTTCGGCGATAAATCCAACTGTACCCGGGAGTCCCATCGCGGCCAGTAATGTCAAAGTCATGAGCAGGGCAAAACGCGGCATGACCCGAACCAGTGAGCTGTAATCCTGAACATTACGGGTATAGGTACGTTCATAAAGGAGTCCGACCAGCAGAAACATCGCTCCGGCTATCAAACCGTGAGCAGTCATTTGCAAGACTGCGCCGGTAATTCCTGTTTCATTCAAGGCGGCTATGCCCAATAAAACAATACCCATGTGGCTGACTGAAGAATAAGCTACCATGGCTTTAAGATCACTTTGCCGCCAGGCTAGCAAGCCGCCATAAACCATACCGAACAGCGCCAGAAAAACCAGCACAGGCTGTAACAGACGCGCAGCTTCCGGCAACATAACGACAGCCCTTATCAGACCATAAGCGCCCATTTTCAGCAAAATTCCCGATAGCAGAATACTGATGGGACTGGGCGCTTCCACATGCGCTAGCGGCAGCCAGCCATGTAGCGGGAAAATCGGCATTTTAACGCCGAAACCAATTAAGAACCCGAGCAGCACTAAAATCTGTTCATAACGCGGCATGCCTTGCGCGGCCTGATGCATGGTAGTCATCAAAGAGCCGCCGTGTTCGAGGTCATACTGACTGACCGCAAGTAAACTGATGAGCATAAAAACCGAACCGCCCATCGTGTAGAGTACAAAATTAAGACTTGCCGCATGGCGGCGTTTACCGCCCCAGCGGCCTATGAGAAAAAACAGCGGAATTAAGGTGACTTCCCAGAATATATAAAATAGCGCCCAATCCTGTGCCAGAAATATGCCCAACATGCCAAATTCAAGCAACAGGATACAAATATGATATCCCTTGATACTGCTGGAAATAGTAAAAGAAGCCAGCAAGGCAATAGACGTAAGCAGGGTTGCCAAAATCAGCATGGGCATGGATAAGCCGTCAATACCCAGCGCGTAAGCACTGCCAAGGTTTGGATTGAGGGGAAAATACTCACTGAATTGTAGCTCTGCGTTGTGTTGGTCATAAATTCCAACTAGCCTACAGCTTAGCAATAATGCGATGGTGGTAAAAAGATTCGCAATAGTGCGGATTATGCCGGTTTTCTGACCAGGCGTAAAAGCCAATAACAAAACCCCTGCAGCCGGTGTCCAGAGCAGTAGACTGAGAAATCCCATGATTTTATATGCCTTAAGTCTAATGAGTCTGGTAGTTTGCAAGTAGTTGCAATTATACGTTCAGACAATCAATTGGCAAGCCCGGACATTTGCCAATTGGTCGACTCTACCCGCCTCTTGCACAAAAAACTACTCATACATGCACCAAATTAGTTCATATGCTATTTTTTATATTGTTCTCAGCTAAACAAAGCAACATTCTTTTCAATATATCAACGACTTGATTTAAACCCTGAGACTTGGCACGAAATACGCTTATGCCAAGTTGAGGTTTGTTATCAAGCAAAGGCGCTTTAACCCCAAAAGGATTTAAGCGCCTTTTTTTTGCCTTATGGGTTCTTAATTGAACTACCGGTTTTAACTATAGAGTCAGAGAAAAATTATGTCCTATTTAGTTCCTTCAGAATTTGTTACCAAGATGGTGGATGCAGGTGAATCCAAGATATTCATGTCAACGAAGGATACGTTGATCAGAGCTTATATGGCCGGAGCCATTCTGGCTCTTGCTGCCGCATTTGCAGTCAGTATTACCGTCCAAACCGGGTCTCCGATCTTTGGCGCAATTTTGTTTCCAGTCGGTTTTTCGATGCTGTATTTGTTGGGCTTCGATCTGCTGACCGGCGTTTTTGTATTGACGCCGCTTGCATGGCTTGATAAACGTCCGGGTGTAACAATCGGCGGTATTTTAAGGAACTGGGGATTAGTCTTCATAGGCAATTTCCTGGGTGCTTTAACCGTGGCTGTTATGATGTCGATCGTCTTTACCTTCGGTTTCTCGACTGAACCTAATGCAGTAGGTCAGAAAATTGCCGGTATCGGTGTGGCGCGTACACTGGGATATGCACAATATGGTGCGGCAGGCATGCTGACTCTCTTTATCAGAGGTATGCTGTGCAACTGGATGGTGTCGACAGGTGTGGTTGGGGCGATGATTTCCACTTCGGTTAGCGGTAAGGTGATCGCGATGTGGATGCCGATCATGCTTTTCTTTGGCATGACCTTCGAGCATTCCGTCGTCAACATGTTTCTGTTTCCATCAGGTTTGATCATGGGTGGAAAATTTTCGATCATGGATTACTTCATCTGGAATGAAATTCCGACTGTACTCGGAAATCTGATTGGCGGGATTGCGTTTACCGGGCTGACTTTGTATTCCACGCATATAAGAACTGCACCCAAACGACCCATTAAATAATTTGCAATAAAATCATAGAGCCTCAGCTGTCTACGTGGCTGAGGCTCACACAATTTTATTAAACAGAAAAAATGCCCGGTCAATTAAAAATCTCCGCAGGACAATATTCTGACAAAGGCCGCAAGGAAACCAATCAGGATTTTCATGGTGTTTATAGTCCTAAAGAGCCGCAATTGAGTTCAAAAGGAATTGCCATTGCGCTGGCCGACGGGATCAGCAGTAGCGATGTGGGCCAAATTGCCAGCGAAGCGGCTGTAACAGGATTCTTAGAAGATTATTTTTGTACCTCGGAAGCCTGGTCTGTAAAGCAGTCGGCACAACGGGTATTGATCGCAACCAATTCCTGGCTGCATTCACAAACCCGGCAAAGTCAGTACCGCTACGATAAAGACAGAGGCTATGTGTGCACATTCAGCGCCATGGTCATCAAGTCTACCACTGCGTATATTTTTCATGTGGGCGATACGCGAATCTACCAATTGCGTGACAATGCGCTGGAACAATTGACCAACGACCATCGACTTTGGGTTTCACAGTATAAAAGTTATCTTAATCGTGCGTTGGGCATCAACCCTCACCTTGAAATTGATTATCAGACTCTGCAAGTGGAAAAGGGCGATATTTTTTTATTCGCGACAGATGGTGTTTATGAATATGCCAGCGCTCATTTTATAATCAATGCTATCAAGGAACATGAAAATGATCTGGATACAGCTGCGAAAGTTATCGTAGATGAAGCATACGAGCAAGGTAGTCCGGATAATCTCACGATTCAGATTGTCAGTGTCGATGAATTACCGGATCAGGATGCGGATGAGCTTTATCAGCAGTTAACCGAACTACCGTTCCCGCCGATACTGGACGCAAGGATGATTTTTGACGGGTATAAAATTGTCAGGGAGGTGCACTTCAGCAGCCGCAGTCACGTTTATCTGGCGGTGGATAATGAAACAAACACGCCTGTTATCATAAAAACACCATCAATTGATCTTCGGGGTGATACGGCTTACCTGGAACGGTTTCTGATGGAAGACTGGATCGCCCGGCGCATAAATAGCGCTTATGTACTGAAACCTTGCGCACAGACGCGAAAACGCAACTATCTATACTTCGTCACTGAATTCATTGATGGCCAGACCTTGACTCAGTGGATGATCGACAATCCGAAACCTGACCTGGAAACAGTACGGGGGATAGTTGAACAGATTGCCAAAGGATTACGCGCATTTCACCGGCTGGAAATGTTGCATCAGGACCTGAGGCCGGACAATATCATGATCGATAGCACAGGCACGGTGAAGATCATTGATTTCGGTTCGGCCAGAGTTGCCGGTCTGATGGAGATTGCATTACCGGTCGAGCGCAACAATCTACTCGGTACAGCACAATATACCGCACCGGAATATTTTTTAGGAGAAAGCGGGACGACACGCTCGGACCTGTTTTCTTTGGGTGTAATCACTTATCAAATGCTGACAGGCAAACTGCCTTATGGTACTCAAGTCGCTAAATCCAGGACAAGAGCCGCACAAAAGAAATTAAACTATAACCCGGTACTTGATGATAATCGTGAAATCCCGGCCTGGATCGATGATGTGCTCAGGAAGGCCGTGCATCCGGACCCGTATAAACGATACGAGGAATTATCCGAGTTTATCTATGATCTGCGTCATCCGAACAAAGCGTTTCTGAACAAGACCCGTCCACCACTCATAGAACGCAGCCCGGTGGCTTTCTGGAAAGGCGTTTCCCTTATTCTGAGCATTATCGTTTTTGCATTATTGATTAAGTTAACAAATAGAGGACTCTAAAATGAAAACCGCACCGACACAAACACCGTCATCCTGTAAAGCCGATTCCGTGTTAACCAAGGAACAAATGACAGACCGCATTATTACGGCAAAAGTTAAAAAACAACTCAC
>JAGXGJ010000118.1 GCA_024636875.1 Methylococcaceae bacterium
AGCATCAAGAAGAAGAGGACAAACGAATAGATCAACTCGATTTATTTTAAGGCACCACCACCTTTAGGTGGTACATAAATTAACCCGCTTTGAGCGGTTCACGTTTTCAAGCCTCCGGCTTTGCCGGAGGTTTTTGACTTCATTGATTTTTTACAACACAAGAAAGCACATAAACAACGCAGATTGGCTATTTTCGCAGAGTTGAGAATAAAAAACGTGACTGAGAACTTTGGCGAACCGTTAGCATGGCAAAAAGAAATACGCCAAGATAAGCCGCTGGAAGGTAGAGAATAATGTATTTATTGGATAGTAATATCATTATCTACTTCATCAATGATTTTATGAAAAAACCCGCAGGTTGAATGGATTTTCAATTAATAAAAAACAACCTTTCTTCCTCGCCTGCGTTTGTTCTGGATGCAGAGGAGATTATTAAGACTTTAAAAGTTTTGAACACGTTACGCCACCGGTGTGGCTGCAAGGTGTTATATTCAATCAAGACATTACCTTTATCTACAGTTCTGGAAATAGCAAAACCCTTTGTTGACGGCTTTTCGGTCAGTTCTTTATTTGAAGCGCGACTGGCGGATGAGATTTTAGCGGGGCAGGGCGGTATTCATTTAACGACGCCGGGCATAAGGCCGGATGAGTGGGATGAAATGGCGCGTTTGCTTACGCACATCAGTTTCAATTCAATAACACAGTATCAACGCTTTGCTTCCGCCACTCAGGCACAAACATCCATTGGTTTGCGTGTTAATCCCAAGCTGTCTTTTGTTAATGATGATCGCTTTGATCCCTGCCGGCAGTATTCAAAACTGGGCGTGGATATTGACAGACTATGGCAATCGTCCTGCCTGGATCAAGTTAAAGGGCTGCATTTCCATAACGTTTTCGCAGCAACCGATTTTGCGCCATTAATTAAAACCCTTGAGAAACTGCGCAGTTATTTTGGCAAAAACCTGTCTCAACTCGACTGGTTGAATCTGGGCGGCGGTTATTTGTTTAATCAAATAAAAGGTCACCGTCCCTTTATTGACCTGGTAAACAGGCTAAAAAACGATTTTAACCTTGAGGTTTATATTGAGCCGGGCAAAGCGATAGTGGGTAGCGCCGGGCATATAGTGACCACTGTTATCGACAGTTTTGTCAGTGATGGTAAAACTGTTGCCATACTGGATACCTCGGTCAATCATAATCCGGAAGTGTTTGAATATCAGCTCCAGCCTGAATTGCATGAGCATGATCCAAAAGGACGCAATGCTGTTATTCTAGCTGGCTGTACCTGTTTGGCGGGCGATGTATTCGGGGAATATCGTTTTAGTAAACCTCTGGCAGTGGGCGAAAAGTTAGTTTTTAAAAATGTTGGCGCCTATAGTCTGATTAAAGCCAACCGGTTTAATGGCTACAATCTGCCGGATATTTATATGTTTCGAGACCAGCAGCTGAAAAAATTGAAACACTACCCGTATCAGGATTATCGCCGGCAATGGCTGGCGGATTGATGACATCCAATTAATCAGGAGTTTAAAGATGAAAGCAATACTAATGACAGCTACCGGTCAGCCGGAAGTTTTAAAATATCAGGATATTGAAGAGCCTGAGATTACAGAGGCAACCCAGATTAAAGTCAAACTGCAAGCGGCGGGCGTTAATCCTGTCGATACTAAGATCAGGCGTAATGGCGTGTTTTATGAAAAAGCTTTACCAGCGGTATTGGGTTGCGATGGTGCCGGCATTGTTGTTGAAGCAGGAGCAAAGGCAAGTCAATTTAAAGCCGGCGATAAGGTCTGGTTTTGCCATGGCGGACTGGGGCGCGAACAGGGTAATTATGCTGAATACACGGTGGTTGATCAGCGCTGGGTCAGTTTGATGCCGGAAACATTTTCATTTTCTGAAGCCGCCGCTGCACCGCTAGTGTTGATTACCGCATGGGGCGCTTTGTTTGATCGCGGCGGTTTGCAGGCAGGGCAAACCGTGCTTATTCATGCCGGTGCAGGGGGTGTCGGACACGTGGCGATACAATTGGCAAAGCAAAAAGGTGCCAGGGTGATTACCACGGTAAGTTCTACGCAAAAAGCAGAATTTGTGAAAAGCCTGGGTGCTGATGAAGTCATTATTTATACTCAAAACGGTTTTACCGATGCGGTCAGCGATCTTAGCGGGGGCAAAGGCGCTGATCTGGTTTTCGATACGGTAGGTTCAGCAGTATTTAAAGAGAGTATCGCCGTGACCGCCCATTTTGGCCGGCTGGTAACCTTGCTGGACCCGGGTGAATTGAACTTGGGTGAAGCCAGAATGCGTAATTTATTGATTGGTTTTGAATTGATGTTAACTCCGATACTCAGAGATTTACCTGAAGCAAGAGACAAACATGTGGAAATATTAGATCAATGCGCAAAATGGGCTGATAAAGGGCTAATAAAACTGCATGTCAGCAAGCAATTATCCCTGCAGGAAGCAACTGAAGCGCATAAGTTGATCGAAGCCGGACATACGAGTGGAAAAGTTGTTTTATCTGTTTAGGGCGTCTTTGATTTTAACGAAAAAGGCGGGCAGAAATGCGTTGCCCGCCCAACAGGTCTGTTCATTCGATGTTCATTTTATAACGATACAGTCATGCTTGCTGATTCCGGCAATCCTTATTTATGTATAATAGGAAGGAGTGTTATGGATGATGATTGAAAAATAATGACTTTATAGAAGGCTATGGCAGAAAAAACATACAGACGCAGCTCCAGATACAGCCGAAAAAAACCGGTAAAAAAAACCCCTTCTCATTGGTTTAGAAACCTATTCCTGATTTTGCTGGCTGGCGGTTCGTTCATGTTATTCATTTATCTGGGCTACCTGGATCATAACGTTCGTAAACAATTTGAAGGCAAGCGCTGGGCTATTCCGGCTCGGGTTTATGCCAGTCCTGTTGAGCTTTACGCCGGATATGGCATCAGCGCTGCAAAATTTGAAGCTTTGTTAAAAATGTTGCATTACCGGCTTGATGCAGATTTATCCGCGGAAGGAACGTACTTTAAAAATGGTTCCCAAATCAGTGTAAAAACCCGATATTTCGACTTTTGGGATCAAAAGCAACCCAGCATGTTGATGCAACTTGATTTTATTGATGAGGGCATATTATCGATTACCGATTTAAAGAAGTCTGAGGATATTGCCGTTATTCGTATCGATCCGGTGCAAATTGGCAGTTTTTATCCTACTATCAAGGAAGACAGAGTGCTCATCAAGCTGCAAGATGCACCGGACACACTGATCAAGGGCTTGCTCGCGTCGGAAGATCGGGATTTTTACAAGCATTTTGGCGTTTCACTCCGGGGGATTGCCAGAGCGATGTGGACGAATGTTCGTGCGGGCGGCATGGTGCAAGGCGGCAGTACCATTACCCAGCAGTTAGTTAAAAACTTTTATTTAACCAATAAACGCAGTTTGTCGCGAAAAGCAAAAGAAGCCTTGATGGCGCTTATCCTGGAATTTCGCTACAGTAAAAATGAGATTCTGGAGGCCTATTTGAATGAAATTTATCTGGGTCAAAATGGCGCAAGCTCTGTTCATGGTTTTGGCTTAGCCAGTGAATTTTATTTTGGCAGTACTTTAAAGGATCTTCCTCTGGAACAGGTTGCCTCGTTAGTGGCGCTGGTGCGAGGCCCTTCTGAATATGATCCGAGACGTTATCCTGAGCGCGCCTTGCAAAGACGTAATCTGGTGCTTAATGAAATGGTAATGGAAGGCTACATCACGAAAGCCAAGGCGGCAGAAGCAATTTCCAAACCCATAAGTGTAATTCCACGCACACAACACTCATCTAACCGCTACCCCGGTTTTCTTGACCTGGTCAAACGGCAATTAAGGGAAGATTATCGCGAAGAAGATTTAACCTCTCAGGGACTCAGGATTTTTACCACTCTGGATACCCAGGTTCAGGATATTCTGGAAAAGACCGTTGCCCTTAAGCTAAATCAACTTGAAAAATCGCCTCGTGTCAATAAACTTGAAACTGCCGTCATAGTTACACGCAGGGACAGCGGTGAAATTGCTGCCCTGATCGGTGGTCGTGAAAATTTAGCCGGCGGCTTTAATCGGGCCCTGGATGCTGTGCGCCCAATTGGCTCTTTAATCAAGCCGGCGGTTTATTTGACGGCTCTGGAATATCCAGATAAATACACCATCACAACGAGGGTAAGCGATTCGGGCATTGTGGTTAAGGGACAAAATGGTACAGACTGGATTCCTAAGAATTACGATCATAGAGAGCATGGCAGTGTGGCTTTGCATACGGCATTGGCGAAGTCTTACAATTTGGCCACAGTCCATGTCGGTATGGATGTTGGGGTGGCCAGAACCGCCAAAACATTAAAAAGTATGGGTGTCGACAGATCCGTTGATCTGTATCCCTCATTATTGCTGGGAGCGTCATCGCTAACGCCAATAGAAGTGGCTCAGATGTATCAAACATTAGCAGGGGATGGTTTTTCAACGCCAATAAAAGGTATCAGAGCGGTCGTTGCTGCCGATGGCAAACGTTTGCAAAGTTATCCATTTATTGTCAGACAGGCGCTGGACCCTTCAGTAACCTATATTGTCAATACCATTCTGCAGGAAGTTATGCACAATGGCACAGGACACTCAGCATACTCGTCTTTTCCGCAAGATTACGGCCTGGTTGGTAAAACAGGCACAACCAATGACGCCAAAGATAGTTGGTTTGCCGGTTACACAGGTGATTATTTATCGGTGGTCTGGATAGGGAGGGATGATAACAAATCCATCAGATTAACGGGTGCGACCGGCGCCTTGAAAATTTGGACCGCGTTAATGCGGCAAATTTCAAAGCAACCGGTAAACCTGATTCCGCCAGACAATATTAAAATGGCGCTGGTTGATACTGGTAGCGGCTTGCTGGCGAATAAGGATTGCGGAAGTGCAAAGCAATATCCTTATATTGCGGGTTCAGAGCCAACCAGCTATTCATCGTGCGGAACTTCGGTTATCGAGCAAGATAAGACATGGTTTGAGGATTTTTTCCAGAGTGACCCTTAACAAAATGAGCCTGAATAAGAATGAATTTTAAAAAAATACCTATGAATAAAGTTACAATTTTCGCTGCATTTCTGGCATTTTTTCTTTTTAATAGCGCCATTTATGCAGCAGATCAACCTGTGAAACAATTGCAGTCATTTTTAAAGGCTTCAAAGTCACTTACGGCAGATTTCAAGCAAGTATTAATTAATGAAGCTGGCGATCCTTATCAAACCAGTTATGGGGTTTTTTATTTGCAGCGGCCGGGAAAATTTCGCTGGGATTATTTAAAACCTTTTCAACAACAAATAGTGTCCAAGTCTGGTAAAGTCTGGTTTTATGATGCAGATTTGGAACAGGTCACCATAAAAAAACTCGATCAGTCAGTAGGTTCAACACCTGCCTTATTGTTAAGCGGCGATATATCATTGGAGGATAATTTCATTATGGAAAATCAGGGTGTTGATGGTGACTTGCAGTGGATAAAATTATTGCCTAAAAATCAGGAAAGCAGTTTTAAGTATATTTTGATAGGCCTGAATAAAGGTTCTCTGGGTGGAATGGAGTTAAATGATAATTTTGGCCAGTTAACACGTATTTATTTCTCAAATGTTCTATTGAATCCGCCGATAAAACCGACAATATTTGAATTTCAAGCCCCCAAAGGGGTTGATGTCTTTTCTGATTAGACAAGCTTAAGGTTAAAGAAAGTTAGCTTTTTGTGCCTTTACCCTTAGACCTTGAGACTTTAACCTTCATGTTATGCCTGCTGATTTAACGAAACCTCTGGCTGACAGGATGCGGCCAAAATCGTTGTACGATTTTGTCGGCCAACAACATATCCTGAAACCCGGCAAGCCGCTCTATGAGGCAGTTACATCGGGGCGCTTGCATTCGATGATTTTCTGGGGTCCGCCAGGTACGGGCAAGACCACGCTGGCGCGGCTCATTGCGCAACATTCCGATGCCGAATTTATGCCGATTTCGGCGGTGTTATCTGGCGTTAAGGAAATCAGAGCCGCTGTAGCCGATGCCAAAAAGATCCAGCTGGAGCAACACCGGCAGACAATTTTATTTGTCGATGAGGTGCATCGATTTAATAAATCACAACAGGATGCTTTTCTGCCCCATGTAGAAGACGGCACGGTTTATTTTGTCGGTGCAACTACCGAAAATCCGTCTTTCGCACTCAATAACGCGCTGTTGTCTCGAGCTCGAGTCTATGTGCTCAACTCATTAACAAGCGAAGATTTACGGCTGGTGCTGGACAAAGCGTTAAACGATCAGACCAGAGGATTGGGTAGTCTTGCTATAGAAATGGCTGATGATATAAAACAGCAGTTTGCCGAGGCAGCAGATGGCGACGCCAGACGGTTGTTAAATTTACTGGAAATCGCGGTGGAGCTTGCGGCAGCAAAAGATAGCCGGGTTATTAATGAATCATGTGCCAGAGAGGTGCTTTCCGGCGGGGTTAGACGCTTTGATAATCAGGGCGAAGAATTTTATAATCAGATTTCAGCTTTGCATAAATCAGTACGAGGCAGTTCGCCCGATGCTTCGCTTTATTGGCTGTGCCGCATGATGGATGCCGGTTGTGACCTGGCCTATTTAGCCAGACGAATCGTCAGAATTGCCTCCGAAGACATAGGCAATGCTGACCCCAGAGCCTTGCAGATTGCCCTTAATGCCTGGGAAGCCCAGGAACGCCTGGGTAGTCCTGAAGGCGGACTGGCCCTGGCACAAGCTATTGTTTATTTGGCCTGCGCTCCGAAAAGTAATGCAGTTTATATGGCTTACAATGCCGCCATGCGCGATGCCAAACAAAGCGGCAGTCTCGGTGTGCCGGTGCATTTACGAAATGCACCGGCAAAATTAATGAAATCGCTGAATTATGGTAAAGAATACCGTTACGCCCATAATGAGCCGGAAGCTTATGCAGCAGGCGAGAATTATTTTCCGGATCAACTGACGGGTACCTGTTATTACCAGCCGGTAGATAGAGGCCTGGAAATCAAAATCAGGGAAAAGTTAAGGCATTTGCACGAGCTGGATAAGAATTTTTAGAGAATGGTATAGTTATCTCCTGAAATTTCAGGATGAAGCAGTTAATAGAAGTTCTGACATTCAGTGCATTGCGCCCTGTTTGAAACGATGATTGAAAGGCTGGAATCATGAATAAAAACGATATCCCTAGAATTTCAGGCTATAAACAACTGAAGAAACTACGGACTGCATTAGCGATTTCCCAGGGCACGAAATTGTTATCAACCCTTCAGCAAGAGGCGGAAGGAACTGTTTCTCACGATCAGACCAAGCGAGTTACTTATCTGACGGGGCTTTTTTCGCGTATCCACCGTGAATTGTTTCAGGATTGGAAGGAACAGCCGACCGTTAGCCATCGCCCTGGCACGATGACTGACGCTGATAAAAGAAAGGAGTTTCGCGAAACGATTGAACGTCTGGCTCTAGACGGTGATGGTAATAAGGATACAGCCATTTTTGATAATAATGGCTTTGTTATCAGGACCGAAAATATTGCTGAAAGGCTGGCCAGTTTTTACCAAAAAATGCGCAGTGTAAGACCCTTTACGTATGGCAATAGATTAACACTTGATTTCTTTATTACGATGCTTGGCAAACTGCCGGCCATCAAGAGTGTTTATGAACAGGGCATTGATTTCAGACGAATTGGAGCGAGTGACGCAGCAGCCTTGCATAATCTAGACAGTAGTTTCAGGGAAGTCACTCTTGCCTTTGAGCATGCGCTTGATGCAATTCGCAGCAAAAGCTTGCAAAACAAACCGAACGCTTATGGAAAATGGCCAGAAAACAAAAGATTTATATCAGGCATTCCATTTTTGTCGCATAAAACAGAAGCTGGCATAGAATGCCTGGTTTCGGTAAATGGCGGCCTGGTGCCGCTGGACAGCATCAAGACCGAACTGTTTATAGCGGGAAAGCATTTGGCCGATTATCCGCTCTGCGCCTCCGAAAATATGCTTGGTTATTTACCCGGCACAGAAAAGGTGCGCCGTTCTGGAAACTACGAAATCGACGGCATTAGTATTGGTGAAGACGGCGCTGCACCGCTGTTTTGCCTCGATATTAATATGTTGACGGGGCTGCGCTCTCCAGGTCATACAGAGCTTGTGGAACTGCTCAAACAATGTGCAGGCGATAAAGCGCTGATTTTTGATCTGGTGAAAAACGAAGGTCTTAAGGACAAGATGATAGCCGCTGCAGAGGGTGATACCAGGCTGGAACGAGCCGTTGAAATTGCCTATGAAAGACTGAGTAAAATTATAAAAAAACTTGATGAGGCTGAAGAACACCTCTTCGAAGGCAAGACGCCTGATGCGAATCCCAAATTATTCATGTCTATGGGTGGCGCAGGAGCAGGCAAAACCGCTGTTGAAGAAATTTTACAGGCACACTGCGGCGATAATTTTGTCATTGCATCATTGGATGAATTTCGTAAAAAAAGCGATCTGTACCAGGTTCTTACTGCGGCCAGCCATCATAGCGACGATTATGTTTATGTAGAACCTTTTGCAAACAGGCTGCGTGATGCGGTTGCCGATCGTGCCAAAAAAAACCACATCAATATTCTTTATGATGGCACAGGCATTCCCTACCAACCGCGCTATTCCACCTTGGTCGATCAATTCAAGGAATACGGCTTTCATACCCAGATAACAGCGGTAGATGCGTTTATCGTTAAACCTGAAGGCCGTGAAAATGAATTAATCAGATCCAGTGTTATCAGCAGCGTAAAAGAACGCTTTGAGACAACCGGGCGGGCGTTGCCGTGGGTGGTCACAGTTGATAAGCATATCCGCGCGCCCCGCTCATTTCTGAATGCGCTGGAGCACCACACGCTGGACAAAATTTCGCTGTTTGCCAATGATGGAGAAAGAGACAGGCATTATCTTGTGGCTGAAAGTTTTTCATTTTCTGATCAGGAAGTACGGATTCTGCAAAGACATCAGCTGGCAGGCGCACTGATGACGCATCTGGAATCACTCATCAGAAATCGGGATGATTCCATTTTAAAAAATTTGGCTCAGGGAGTTGAGAACAAGTTTGATGCTCTGATAAACAGAAATCCTGCCTTTGCTGAACATAATGTGGCCTTTCAGATTTACCACAGTAGCAATGGCAATCGTGTGCTGGTGATTTATAACACGCGTCGTATGGTCGATTTTGCCGAAAAGAGACAATTAAACCCTAACGCATCGGGTGAAGAGGGCTTGTTACATAAACCCGAAGCGCTTGCTTTTCATGTGGATCCTTATATCAAAGACCCCTGGATGACCAGACTTCAGGATTAGTTTTCTCAACAATGCCCGTTCATCCATAGGCAAGCAATGCGACTGGGTTGTCCGGGACACTGCCTCCATCCCATCTGTAAATAGCAAGTATCCTGAGAGTTATAAAATTTATTTATTAATTAACTTGACATGTTCATGGTATTTTGTTCAATATCTGAATGTTC
Source organism: Methylococcaceae bacterium (assembly GCA_024636875.1). Taxonomy (GTDB): domain Bacteria; phylum Pseudomonadota; class Gammaproteobacteria; order Methylococcales; family Methylomonadaceae; genus JAGXGJ01. Next base: position 9,527 of record JAGXGJ010000118.1, read on the forward strand.
ACCTTGATACTAAAGGTGTGCAATTTAAATAATAACGCAGCTATTCAATTTATTATCTTCTTCCTTTGAAAAGGGGTTGAGGGGATTTTAAACATGTTAATACCTGTAAAATTTCCCCGGCTCTCTTTTTACAGAAGAAAGGGATAATATGGATTGAATAGTACAACATAAAAAATAACAATAAAGAGGTATTACTGATGGGTATAGTTACAACAAGTATCGGTTTGGAAATGCTGTTAAGGTGGGGGCATTTTTTGGCAGGCATCACATGGATAGGACTGCTTTACTATTTTAACTTTGTACAAACTGAATATTTTAAAGAAGCAGAGGCGACAGCTAAATCGGATGCTATACAAAAACTGGTTCCTCGTGCCTTATGGTGGTTTCGCTGGGGGGCAATGTTTACTTTTTTAACAGGTCTTGGTATTTTCGCCATAAGAGGCGGCGGGATGTCGATTGATATTTATGTTGGGGCCTTATTAGGAACATTCATGTTTTTAAATGTTTGGTTAATAATATGGCCGAAACAGAAAATAGTGATTGCCTCTGCGGCACAAGTAGCCCAAGGTGGAGAGGCTTTACCAGAGACGGCTGGCGCTTTGGCTACGGCCGGCTTGGCTTCAAGAACTAACACGCTGTTTTCAATTCCGATGCTGTTTTTCATGGGGGCTTCATCTCATTATCCACACGGCTTTAATCTGGTGGCGTTTGCCGTTGCGGTTATTGTGATCCTGGCTTTGGAATATAACGGAGCCTATCCTGCTATAAAAAATGTTAATGCGCTAAAAAAATTACCGGCGGCGGGGAAATTGGGGCCCTGTGCCAGCGTTGCCGGAGTGATTTCTTGCGGATTAGGTTTAACAATCGTATTGTTCCTGATTGTAGAATTCTTGAAATTATAATTATTGAGTGCTTCTGAAATTCAGGTCTTAACCAGGCCATTCCTTATCTGAGAGGGGCAAGGTCAGGAAATATTCCTGGTTACGTACAACTTTCAGCCAATTCGGCAAATTTTCGAGTTATCGTCTTACCGGCAGGGATTGCCGGTATCCGTACGCCCGTAAGGGCGTACTACCAGTACGGTGAAAGTCCGTACCAGAGTAAGCCAAAAAAACTCTGAAATTGAAAGTAACTGCGTCACCGTGAGGTGGGGTAGGAAGTAACTGGAAATGAACTGTCAGTCCGTAGG
>JAGXGJ010000119.1 GCA_024636875.1 Methylococcaceae bacterium
AACCAAGCCCATTTTCCTAGAAAGCCAGCGTAACTCATTGATTTTTGGTTGGCGGGCAATAAAAAAAACGAATTTTAGGGAATTCCCATATCACTAACTCCTTGAAAAATAAGCTTACCTGTGACTAATGAGAAGTTACAATTCTTTGTGACACCATTTGGGTGAAGTGCCAGCCTCGCGCAACATAATGTTTTATCAGTGTTTTTCTGTGTAAATCTGTGGCTAACTAAGGTTTTTAGGGTTATTCTACCGGGCACACCGCCGTCGGCCGTGCCGTAAAGCGAAGCGAAATCATTGCACAGAGATGCCGAACCGATGCGCTATACGCTATTCCCCCTGCGCTATGCTAACCTGCGGGCTATGTATGGCTAATGGAAAAACACTACAGTCCGACTCCCAATGATTGCAGCCGTTCAAACCTGATGCCATTCCTTCCGGATAGTTTCCCGCACAACATGGGCCAGCGTTATAGGAGCCAAAGTTGGTAAAGCGACCTTTGTAATACCCTCACCCTAACCCTCTCCCAAAAGGAGAGGGGACTTTGTGTCGCTTTACCAACGTCGGACTCTATAAAAACCGCCAGTATATTATTATCGACACGCATCGTTATACGCGACTTGCCGTCTTGTTCGGCTTGCAGTTGCGCCAATGATCTATACTGAAACAGGTTTCTATGTTAACTTTGCCGCAATTCTATCTAAACTAACTCTAAAGGAAATACCGATGCCTATTGGTGAATTTTGCAATCGCGAAGTCGTGTATGCGACAAGAGAAACAAGCATCCCGGAAGCAGCGCAACTGATGCGCCAGTATCATGTGGGCGATCTGGTGGTCGTGGATGAGGCTGACGGTAAACGGGTACCCGTCGGGATTGTTACAGATCGCGATATAGTCGTTGAAATAATTTCCCAATCTCTGGACCTCAATGACTTTACAGTGGGTGACATCATGAGCCCGCAACTGATCAGTGTGCAGGAAAAAGAAGGTGTATTTGAAACAATTCAGCTTATGCGCGCCAGGGGAATTCGCCGTATCCCGGTTGTTGACAAGGATGGAGGGCTTGAAGGCATTGTGTCGGCAGACGACATACTGGACCTTCTGGCCGAGGAGATGGCGCAACTGGCCAAGGTCGCGCCGCGAGAACATGAGCGTGAGGTTAAAACAAAAATTTAACCTGATTGGCAAGATGCTTCAGCCATTCGCAAAAAACGTCATACAAGCGCGCCAGGATTTTTCGCGAAAGCTAAAATGGGATCCGTCCGATTATAGCGGCGAAAAATTGTCCTGGCGGTTATTGCCTTCGGCGGCCCGCGTTCGTCCTGCTTCGGCCGCGGCGCACAACTCCCCTTCGGTACGCTGCGCGCCACTAGTAGTTCGTCATTTTAATTATGACGGATAAAAATGGAGTAGCTATTCAGTCCCCCTCTTTGAAAAAGAGGGGTTAGGGGAGATTTTTTAAATAAATCCCCCTCAATCCCCCTTTTCCAAAGGGGAAAGTGAATATGCGACTGCTGACTAACTCTAATTTTACACGACAAAACAATGCTGACTGGGTACTAGATAAACCGACAAGTAATCGCATATGATACCGCAGCATTTATTGACCCCGTTTCAACTGGGCGACTTAACATTAAAAAACCGAATCGTATTAGCGCCGATGACGAGATCCCGTGCAGGTAAGGAACGCTTGGCCAATACACTGATGGCGGAATATTACACACAACGCAGCTCGGCAGGATTGCTGATATCGGAAGCGACTACGATCTCGGCACAAGCAAATGGCTGGAATGAATCACCCGGCATTTATACAGAAGAAATGCAAGATGCCTGGAAGCAAGTGACCGATGCAGTGCATGCCAAAGAAACACCCATCTTTTTACAGTTGTGGCACATGGGAAGGGCTTCACACAGCAGCTTTCATAATGGCGAGCTGCCGGTTGCGCCTTCGGCAATCAGGATCAATGGCGATGGCATCAATACGCCGCTTGGCAAGCAAGCATACGAAGTGCCCCATGCACTGACGACGGATGAAATCGCTTTGGTGATTAAAGACTACCAAAGGGCTGCCCAACACGCCAAAGAGGCGGGCTTCGATGGCGTCGAGATTCATGCCGCGAATGGCTATCTGATTGATCAGTTTTTGCAGTCGCGCACCAATACGCGCTCGGATCAGTACGGCGGCAGCATCGAAAATCGTTACCGCTTTCTGGCGGAAGTCGTCGATGGGGTGTGTTCAGTTTGGCCGCCGCATCGTGTGGGCGTGAGACTTTCGCCCAACGGCTGTTTTAACGATATGGGGCCGGCGGATTTTCGGGAGCAATTTTTATATGTGGCCAAACAGTTGAACCCATTGAATTTAGCCTATCTGCATGTCATGGACGGCCTGGCGTTTGGTTTCCATGAATTGGGCGAGCCGATGACGCTGAGCGAGTTCCGTGAAGTCTATAGCGGCGCATTGATGGGGAATTGCGGCTACAGCAAGGAAACAGCCAATGCGGCAATTGCCGAAGGCCGCGCCGATTTAATCGCCTTCGGCCGGCCATTTATCAGCAACCCGGATCTGGTTGAACGTTTTGCCCAAGATGCTGTGCTCAATGAACCAGCGGATATGCAAAACTGGTATTCGCCGACTGGCGCAAAAGGTTATACAGACTATTTAACGCTGGCCGCGCAAACGGTCTAGTCAACCTCATGACCAGGGTTCGGGAGTCAGAATGATAAAATCGGCGGGGTTCAAACGATAGTTACGCTTTCGGCAATGCACCATGCGGTAAGAGCTTTTAGTGTCACGGGATTGGCCCTGTTGAGTGCCGGAAAAAGTGTTACCCTCAAACTTGGCTAATTGAACCATGGCGTTTTTCCTTTGGAAACAGAATCATCCAAGCGTTGAAGAAACAAGGAAATTGATCGACTGTGTAAACAATCGATATCGTCAACCCCTGCCTGGCTAGAGATTAGACTGGGTTTGAACGCGTCTGAACTCGCGAGGAGAACAACCAAACTGTTGTTTGAATGCCCGACTAAAATGTGTAGCATCGTTAAATCCCCAGCGAAATGCGATGTCGGTTAGTCGATGGCCTGCATAAACCGGATTTTGCATATCCTTCCGGCAATTTTCGAGTCTGCGCTTCCAGACATAGCGCATCAGTGAAGTCCCTTCATCTTCAAACAGGCTGTTGATATAACGCGCCGACAAGCCTGTTTGGCGGGTAATCAGGCTGGTGTCGAGATCAACATCCCGCAGGTTTTGCTCAATAAAAGTCTTGATACCGTTAATCGAAACTGAACGGCTTCTGGACAGATTAAAATCCACAGGACAAACTGAAGTTATCGCCAATGTCAGCAAATCTAGCGCCTGGTCGGAAAGTGTGAAAAATTCGCGGGCTTGTAACTGGTCGGCATGAGTGGCGCATGAGCGCAGGAAATTTGCTGCCACAAAGCCGATTCCATTAGTGCCGGAAATGTGCAATGCAGTGCAGCGGTCTATTCCTGCAACCCTGTCCCTAAGTACAGTCCGTGGGATTGAAAGAATCAGTTTGGCAAATTCTCCGGGACAATGGACTCGGTGAGGCCGGGTCGCATCATAAAGGGTCATATCGCCAGGCTGGAGCAAAACTTCTCGTCCATTTTGCTCCATCCGGTAGCCGCCGGAAAGTAGTATGACCGCGAAATAGGCATCCTGGCGGTTCAAGTGCGGCTCTCCTGGAGATCGCTGTAAAGAGATCGCAGTAGATTGAATGGTCGACAGTTGAAGAGCCCCCCAAGGGTAAATAATCAGGTCTTGAGACAGGTCGCCATGAGCAGGTGAGGTTAATTCAACGTTGGCGTACTCCCGGCAGATCACCTCACGTAACCAGTCGACTCTTTCCCGCGGCGCAATAGATTTGGTCGAAAGTCTGAGACCGGCTCTGTCAGGATTGGTCGCTAGTTTCTGGGATGACGCAGTCAAATTCATGATCCTGACCTTGTTTAAGGAAATAATCGCTCATTGTTTTCATAATAAACGTCGAAATAGCCGTTACAGTCAAGTTTTTGTTCCGTTTCACACCAGCGGGAAACAGCAAAAAACCTCATACTAAAATTGACCCGGCTGGAATATGAGCCTTCGGGCAATATTTTCAAAACACTAAAGGATAACAAGATGGACGAACTACTCAACCACACAGCATCCCGCATTGCGCTTGCCGCCTCCGGCATTTTCTTTATGACCGGTTTGCTGACCGGCATATGGAAATATCTTTGCATGAGACAAAATCAAAAAACCGAAGCGCCGTACTATGTAAACACCGCCCACCGTGCAGCGCTGATGTATGCATTTGCAGCTCAGTTGCTCGCCGTTTTTGCCGCAACCGGCGCATTTTCTGATAGGGTCAACACCATCGCCGTCATATTTCCGTTGCTCTTTTTTGGCATCGCTATCATTCATTATATCAATCTTGGTTTGACTACCGAAAGCAATAACAGCATACGCGATTCCGCCGACCGCAAGAAAGATTACCTTATCCTGAATTTCCTGGCGGTGTCGGAAACCGGTGGTTTTTCGGTGCTGTTAGTTGGTTTTTTTCTACGCTTATGGGCTTAAAAATCTAAGGGGATAATTGCTCATCTTCGTTGACGTGAGTTACCGAAGTCGATAGATCCAGGAGGCTAATCAAATTCAGCTTGATCGCCAGTCGAGTTAACTCTATGTCGCTGGCAACGCCAAGTTTGCGCTTGATCAGATAATGGCAATTGCCGACGGTTTTCGGGCTGATGTTGAGAGTTTGCGCGATTTCTTCTGTTGTTCGCGCTTCGACCAGCAGCCGCAGAATTTCGAATTCCCGCACCGTCAACGTCTCCAAGGCAATACGATCACTACCGAGCTTTTCCAGCGCCAGCGCCTTTGCGATGTCCGCGCTTAGGGTGTGGCGGCCTGAATAAACCTCGTGGATCGCACGCAGCAAAACCTCCGGAGGGCTGCTTTTGGTGACATAACCCAAGGCGCCGGCGCGGCTTGCCTGCATAGCAAACCCCGGATTTTGATGCATGCTGAAGACCAGAATCTTCGCGCCCGCATCGCGTTGTTTGATACGGGAAATAAGTTCCAGGCCGCTGATTCCGGGCAGGGAAAGGTCTGTGATCACCACGTCGGGACTGCATTCCTTGAAGCGCTGATAGGCCTGGGCCCCGTCTGCCGCTTCCGCGACCACCTGCAAGCCTGACTGCTTTGCCAGCAGCGCACGGTAGCCTTCGCGAACAATAGCGTGATCGTCAGCCAGCAAAATTCTGATCGTTGTCATAGGGGTAATGTCTGTAACTCAGGAATGGAGCGGATCGGCAGCCATGCTTCAACAATCAGGCCGTGAGGTTGAGCGATGGCCAATGTCAACCGCCCATGCAGCGCAGTGACACGTTCTCGGATGCCGAGCAGGCCAATGCCAGGACCTTCGGCAAAGGGTAATACGGCGGCGATGCCGTTGTCTTTCACGGCCAAGGCGACAGCATCTGTGGTGATTACCAAGGTAACGGTTGCGTTCGTTGCCGCCGAATGTTTAGCAATATTGGTCAGGCATTCCTGAATAATCCGAAACAGCGTGACCGTCAGCGGCTCTGGCAGCAATGCGCAATCACCGGTTATGTTCAGTTTATAACGTATTTTGCCGCCGCTGCGCGCATTCCACCCCGATACCAGACTGTTCAGACCAGCGGCAAGCCCCAGCTCGTCAAGCTCGGCAGGCCGCAAACGCCTCAATAAGTCACGTACGCTGTCCATCATATGCTGGGTGATCCGGCTGATATGATCGGCTTCACCCACCAACCCCGGACACTGTTGTTCTGCCGTTTGCGCAATAGATGCGGCAACGGCGTTGATGGCGGACAGACATTGACCAAACTCGTCGTGCAGTTCCCGGGCCAGATAACGGCGTTCTTCCTCCTGAAGATTGATCAGCTTCACGGCCAGTTTTTGACGTTCGGCAAGTAATTGCTGCTGACTTGCCGCCAGTTGATTGATTGCCGTAGCGGTACGCCGCCATTCGATCAGCTCGAACGGCGGCAGACGGTAAGTCAAATTGCCTTTTTCCATACTCTCCAGCCCGGCGACGATGATTCGGGCCGGTCGCAAGGCACGGCTGATGCTCAGATAAACCAGCAGACAAACAGCCAAAACAGTAATGGCGGAAAGTCCCAACAAGCTATAGATATTTCCCCAGGCCTGGGCTATTTCCATCTCGGCACTGGGCGTAACCGTCAGTGAGCCATAAATCCGGCCATTGAATGCAATCGGTCGCGTTATCTCAAAACCGGGACTGAAAAACCGGCGGTAAAAGGTTTCGAAACCACCCGGCCAGTTTAGGCTGGATAGTTTTTCGCCGTTGCAAAGACTGCGTGCTGCACCGTCTGTTGATACAAAACGGACACAAATCCCGGGTACGTTGCCGGTCTGTTTCCATAGATCAAAATCCGGAAACTGATTAGCTTGACCGAATCCGGCATCAATGCGAAAAAGTTGAATCTCCAATTGCTTGCCCAGTGAATCGGCAGTGATCTGAGTAGCCAGCCTGGCTTGCCGGTCACTGCGATACAGCACATAGGCTGTGGTGGCCAACAAACACATCAGCGCGGCAACCGTGATGCGGGACAGCAAATGGAATTGTAGATTCATGGTAAGCCTGCTTGGCCAATGCAGGCACTGGATGATCCTGCGATGACTGCATTATAAGAGGCGGTAAACATCCTGACTAGCCGCTAGCTTAAACGCGGGCAAATTACCCGTACTCTGCGGGCAAATATCGGCTTACGGCACAGTATTAATTCCATAAGCTTTGTCTATAACTTTGGGCCGATCTTATTGCCCGGGCAATTAAAGAAAAGAACTATTTTTCAACACTTAAAAATCCGCATCGCAAGGAAAAATCAATGACAAACCACATTTTTGACGACGCTAACATCAAATGGCAAACCTTAGGGGATTTTGAGCATTTGCATTATGCAATTCTTGATATTGATGAACACAACAAAATCATTGACGTGATTTTTAAGTTTGCCGCACACCAGCAAATTATCCTGCACAGACATAAGGCTCTGAACAAGACCTTTGTTCTCCAGGGAGAGCATCGCCTTTATGAAGCAGACGGCAGGCTTAAGGAAGTCAGGGCTGTTGGCAGTTACACCTCCAGTCCGCCCAGTGATGATCCACATCGGGAAGGCGGAGGTGATGTGGATGTCATCGTCTTTTTCAGCATTCGCGGCAACGATGGTGTTCTATATGAAATTCTTGATGATGATTTGAACATCATTGCCACACTAGATATGCAGGGCCTCATCAATTTATACAAAGAGCAGATACAGCTGTAGTTTGCTTGACTAACACCCTTGGAGGAAAATTCCATGAATAATCTGAAATCAACTGTAACAGCACTGACCATGGGTCTGCTGCTGTTAAGCAATGCCGATGCCGCACCACGCATAGCCGTCTTGAATTTTGAACTGAACGATATTACGTCCCTGCCCAACACGCCGCAGGAGCAACTGCGCACCGCATCCATCCGGCCTTTGCTGGAGCAGGCGATAAGCCAGTCCGGCAATTACGAAATTATTCATATCAAGACGGAAGCTCAAGCAGCCGCCAATTCAAGCTTCGGCTATCTGTTTCGTTTCAATGATCTTGCCGCGAAACTGGGGGAGCAGTTTGGCGCTGACTGGATTGTCGTCAGTCAGCACAGCAAACCCAGCTTTTTGGTTTCATATCTGATGGCGCATGTGATTAATGTAAAGACCCAGGCACTGGCCGCAAGCTATGCTATTGAACTTAAGGGCAATCACGACAAAGTCACACAACGAGGTGTTAGATCGCTCGCCAATAAAATTCACGCCTTGATTAACAAGTTTCAGTCAAATGCGTATTGCGACCCATCAAGGAAGGTAAATCTTCATCCCAGGCGGCAAGCAGCGTATCGAGTGATAACGATTCGCTAAGCTCGACATCGACAATTTTGGCTTGATATTTTTGCCCGCGAACCGGTTGCCATGCTTTGCGCACACAGTGTTTGTAAAGCGTCTGGACATCCAATTCCCGGCTCACCGTCTCATCACGAACAAACTCGCTAAGCCGGTATTTCATTTTGTTTTTCTTCATTCGCAGCACCGGAACCAAAGAGGTTTCCTGGGTTAAACGTATCATCGCCTTGGTGCCAAACCAGGCATCAGCCAATAGATAGTCTGCCATTATGCCCGCATTCAAGGCACGCTTAACCATGGCGTTGACCATCTCAGGCTTCGTGCATTGTTGAGCTGTCCGGTAGCGTTTGGCGGCA
>JAGXGJ010000120.1 GCA_024636875.1 Methylococcaceae bacterium
AGTCTAAGTTATTTTAGGGCTTATTTTCAAGTTTTTTTTCGAAATAGTCTTAGGCTTAACAGATTTGTAGTGTCTTGGTTTTTCCGCCGCGATAGCGGCTTCGTCCAACTAAGGTTTTTAGGATGATCAATGTCGTGGCAGGGTTGCTCGCTTATTCCTACCAGGAAAAACGACCCTCCCTGAACATTAGGGCTGACGTTCTTCTTACCTTGCTTTGAGAAATCCTTATCCCGAACTCAGGTTACGATAAGGTCGGCTCGATCCTAAACGTTGTTGCCTGTTTGGGAAAGTCTCCGTTTTGAAACAGGGATTTATCTGTTGTGCAGAGGGTCGGGATCGGGTTATGGAGGCTTTTGCAGGATGTAAGCAAGTTATTGCTTGGGCAGTGCTGCGAAATGGATTTTCTCAAATAGACGCACAGAATGCGTCTGTACTTGGAAACAGGAGATTATAATTGATGCTGCACCCATTAAAATCCGGGTGCAGCATCAATATATTCTTAAGGTGTTAAACCTTGTCCAACAATAATGACTTTTAATGCGTTAGTGCCTCCTTCTACACCAGTCAAGTCGCCTTTAGTGATGATGAACTTGTCGCCGTCTTTCGCATTGTTCCATTTTCTGAGTTCTTTCACAATACTGCGATTGACTTCAGCATGATCCTGAGTGGCTTCACTGTCGAAGTAAATAGGAAAAACGCCACGATATAACGTGACTTTTCCCAAGGTTTTTTCCTGTCTGCTCAATGCAAAAATGGGAATGCCCGAACTGATTCTGGACATCCACAGCGGGGTTGATCCTGACTCGGTTAACGCTACTATACCTTTGATTTTGGTATGGTTGGCCATGTACATCGCAGACATAGCAATCGCTTCATCATCGCGCTCAAATTGAAGATCCATGCGGTGACTGGATTCACGGACTTTGCGTTGCTTTTCCGCTTCTATACAAATGCGGTGCATGGCTTCAACAGCTTTGACCGGATATTTTCCCGAAGCGGTTTCTGCCGAGAGCATGATGGCGTCGGTGCCGTCATAAACGGCATTGGCAACATCAAACACTTCCGCACGCGTGGGAATCGGGTTTTCAATCATAGACTCCATCATTTGTGTGGCGGTAATGGCAACGCGATTCAGAGTCCGGGTGCGGTTAATCAGCATTTTCTGTACAGCAGGCAAGTTGGCATCGCCGATTTCAACACCGAGATCGCCGCGCGCCACCATGACTGCATCAGAGGCCAGGATGATTTCATCCATAACGTCCGGTACTATCGCTTCCGCACGCTCAATTTTAGAAACGATACCTGCATGACAGCCTTCAGCAACCAGCAGACGGCGTGCTTCATGAAGATCTTCAGCACAACGGGGAAAGGAGACGGCAACAAAATCGCATTTCATGACTGCGATAGTTTTGATATCTTCCTTATCCTTTTCAGTTAAGGCCGCCGCTGAAAGTCCACCGCCCTGCAGGTTGATGCCTTTATTATTGGACAGATCGCCGCCGACAATTACGGTACAGTTAACGCGCATGTTCTCGACATTAACCACATCCAGCACGATACGGCCATCATCCAGTAGCAGCCTGCTGCCGGGCTTGACTTCCAAAGCCAGGGGTTCGTAAGTAATGCCGACCTGGGTGTTATCACCCGCAGTAGGATCAAGATTGATGTCCAGCGCAAAATCCTGACCTTCATTTAAAGATACCTTGGTATCTTTAAATCGGGCAATACGAATCTTGGGGCCTTGCAAGTCAGCCAGAATGCCCACGCGTCTGCCAGTTTTCTTGGTGAGTTCGCGTACTGCATTGGCTCTGTTGATGTGATCTTGCGCAGAACCGTGAGAGAAGTTCATACGCACAACGTCAATACCCGCCTTGAATAAGCCTTCAAGCACGCCAGGCTTATCGGTTGCAGGGCCGAGTGTGGCTAAAATTTTGGTTCTTCTTAACATTTAGGTATGGAATCCGTTATTTTGCGTTTACAAAAGCAATCGTGGTATCCAGCATACGATTTGAGAAGCCCCATTCGTTGTCATACCAGGCCAGAACTTTTACCAGACGTCCGCCTGATACTTTAGTCAGTGGTGATTCATAAATAGATGATGCTGGATTGTGATTAAAATCGATTGAAACCAGAGGTTTTTCGTTGATATCCAGAATACCTTTTAATGCGCCTTTGGATGAGGCTGTCAAAATGTCGTCAATTTCTGCCTTGCTGGTGTCTCTGGCCGCCTGAAAGGTTAAATCAACAACAGAAACGTTGATAGTGGGTACACGCATGGCAAAACCATCCAGTTTTCCAGCCAATTCAGGCAATACCAAACCGACAGCCGCAGCAGCCCCGGTTTTGGTCGGAATCATAGATTGTGTGGCGGAACGGGCGCGGCGTAAATCACTGTGGTACACGTCGGTCAGAACCTGGTCGTTGGTGTATGAATGAATGGTGGTCATTAAGCCATTTTCAACACCAATTGCATCATTTAACGGTTTTACAAGCGGCGCAAGACAGTTGGTTGTGCATGATGCGTTGGAAATAACCGTGTCTGATGCTTTCAAAGTGTTGTGGTTTACACCAAATACGATGGTTCCGTCAACATCATTACCGCCGGGGGCTGAAATGATGACTTTTTTTGCGCCGGCGCTAATGTGTGCGGACGCCTTGGCTTTGCTGGTGAAAAAACCGGTACATTCGTGAACAACTTCAATGCCCAGATCAGCCCAGGGCAGTTTTGCCGGGTCTCTTTCAGAGAAAACCCTGATTCTGTCGCCATTGATAACGATGTAGTCGCCGTCAACTGTCACTTCGAAAGGAAATTTTCCATGCACTGAATCATATTGAGTCAGGTGGGCATTGGTGTTGCTGTCACCCAAGTCATTGATTGCCACAATTTGAATTTCATTGGTACGACCTGACTCGTATAATGCGCGAACGATATTACGTCCAATACGGCCATAACCATTGATTGCTACTTTAATCGGCATTGATTTTCTCCAGAGTGATGAGATGAAAAATTAGTAAATACGGGGGTGGGAATTATTTGAAAAACGCCAATTGTACCAAAAAATGCAGTAATTAATCTATGGGTGGTAAAAAATTGCTTTCTGCTGATGTTGTTTAAGCTAAACTTCGGCAGACTAAATTTGCATTGATCGGATAATATTTAGAATGGCTTGACCACCGCCAAAATGACGATACCAAGCAAAAATAACACGGGCACTTCATTCATCCAGCGGTAGAAAACATGAGTATGCTGATTGCGGTCATGTTTAAAATCACTTAGCCACACGCCGCAGTAATAGTGATAAACCAGCATGAGCGAAAGCAGTGCCAGTTTTGCATGCAGCCAGCCACTGGCAGAATAAAGATTCCAGGCATAATCAATCAGCATCCAGATACCGAAAACAAAGGTAAGCATCATACCGGGCGTCATAATGCCGAAAAACAGCTTGCGCTCCATCAGCTTAAAGCGCTCATTGCTGATTTGATCGGAACTCATCGCATGATAAACATACAAACGCGGCAGATAAAACAGGCCGGCAAACCAGGTTACCATAAAAATCAGGTGCAAAGCTTTTAACCAGAGCATAGCCTATCCTTTTAACAGGGGTTCAATTCGGGATTTCATTTTTTCAGGATCAAAAGTGCCGGTTTTCTTTATTGCAAATATTCCGTCAGGGCTTATTAAAAAGGTGCTGGGTGTAAGCTGCACACTGCCAAAGGTATGGGCAAGTTCTGCTGTTAAATCCAGGACCACATGATAAGGCAGCTGCTGGTCTTTCGTCATGGTGACAACATGGTTAGGCGGGTCGTAGTACATGGCAACGGCTATTATTTCAAGGCCTTGCCTGTGATATTGCGTATAAAGATCAATCAGGTGCGGAATTTCTTTTATACAAGCGGGGCAGTCAGTCGCCCAGAATGTGACGATAACCGGTTTGCCGCGTAATTCTTTCATGGCAATTTTTTTGCCGGTTATGGTTGTGAATGTCACGTCGGGTGCTTTGGTAGAGAAGTGATTCATCGCAGCTATCGAGATAAAAGCCAGTGCTATTGACAGAGACGCGAATAAAATGAATCGAGATGCAATAAATCGCGTCTTAATGGTGGGTACAGGAAATTGTTCAGGCATCTGCGTTAATGTCTTACTCGGCAATACCGGGATTATAGCAAAGCTGTTAAACTATACATCTTTTTAACGTGTAAGCTTTCAGTCGACAATTCCATGAAAAAAATTCTTATTTCCGATAAATTAGCAGAAGCCGGTATCAATTATTTAAATGAACAGTCCGGTATACAAATACATATCGAGACCGGACTCAGTGAAGAAGGGCTCTGTAATATTATCGGAGATTACGATGCCTTGTTGATTCGCAGCGATACCCAGGTTACCCAGAATGTGCTGCACGCCGCCAAACGTTTAAAACTGATTGGCCGCGCCGGCATCGGAGTTGATAATGTCGATATACCCGCAGCAACCGAGTTGGGTGTTATTGTTATGAATACACCTGATGCCAATGCCACGACTACCGCTGAATTGGCTATCGCACATTTAATGTCGCTGAGCCGGCATTTGCCGACGGCAGACCGTTCAGTGCGTGCGGGCAAATGGGAAAGATCCAGGCTGATGGGTTCAGAAGTGGCGCATAAAACGCTGGCGATACTGGGCTTTGGTACGATTGGGCGTATTGTCTCGCAGCGAGGTTTAGGCTTGAAAATGGAGGTCATTGCTCATGACCCGTTCGTTGCGCCAGAAATATTTGAAGACCTGGGAGTAGAATCAGTAAGTCTGGATGAATTGGTAACCCGGGCGGACTATCTCACCTTGCATTGTCCGCTTATTGAAAAAACCCGCAATATTATCGGTAGCGCCCAGTTGGCGAAGATGAAAAAGGAAGCCATGATAATCAACTGCGCCAGAGGTGGTTTGATTGATGAGACAGCCTTGTATGAAGCCTTAAAAAATGGCCAGATTGCCGGCGCCGCTTTGGATGTTTATGAAAATGAACCGCCTGCGGATTCGCCTTTGCTGAAGCTGGACAATATTGTTTTCACGCCGCATTTGGGCGCGTCAACCAGTGAAGCGCAAGTGGCGGTCAGCGTTGAAATTGCCAGACAGGCAGTGATGTTCCTGAAGACAGGTGAAGCGGTTAATGCCTTGAACTTGCCCAGATTGTCTGCGGAGGAGTTGAAGAAGTCCTATGAGTTTATGAATCTGGCTACTATTTTGGGCAAGATACTGGTTGGTTTGGCGACCCAGCCCTTGGAAAAAATAGAGGTGGCTACATTCGGCAGGGCTGCTGAAGTGGCTGTTCGCCCCATTTCAGTTGCCGCGTTGATTGGTGTATTGAGCGGAAAAGTTTCTACGCCCGTTAATCGCGTCAATGCCGAGAACCTTGCCAAACGCCAGGGCATTGTGCTGGTTGAATCCGTTACCGAGGAATCCCAGGATTATGTATCGTTGATACAAGTAACCGGTCATTGTGCAGATCAGAGCATTACTTTGGCTGGTGCATTATTAGGCGGCCGCCGGCCGCGTTTGGTGGGTATTAATCATTTTGAAATTGAAGTGGTGCCGGAAGGGACTTTATTAGTTACGCGGCATGATGATAAACCGGGCGTGATTTCAGCAATCAGCGCTGTTTTGGGCAATGCCTTTATCAATATCACCCGGATGCAAGTGAGCACAGCGGATGGTCTGCAGCAGGCGATGGCCGTTATCAGTGTATCCGAGCCTTTAACTGACCTTTTATTACAGCAAATATGTGATATTGCTGCTGTTCATCAGGCGATCCAGATCAACTTATGAGTTTCGATGTTATTTGCTTTGATTGCGACAGTACCTTAAGCCGAATAGAAGGCATAGACGAGCTTGCCAGACGCGTTGGCTTGGGTGAGGAGATGTCCAGGCTGACCGATGCGGCAATGAATGGTGTCCTGCCTTTGGAAGCCGTTTATGAGCGGCGTTTGTCGCTCATCAGACCGGATCAGGCCAGCATCAACTGGCTGGCCGACTTGTATATTGCAGAAATAGTCGAGGGCGTTAAAGAGGTATTTGCCTATTTATTGTCTCAAGATAAAGCAGTCCATATTGTTAGCGGCGGATTGCGTCAAGCCATCCTGCCGCTGGCACAGTATCTGGGATTGCCTGAAAGCCATGTTCATGCAGTTGATATTTATTTCAACGAAGACGGCAGTTACCGTAATTACGATCTGAACTCGCCGTTGGCCAGAACAGGCGGTAAGGCTCTGGTTGTGGGCACACTTAAAGGGCAATGTTCTTTGATAATGGTCGGTGATGGCAAGACCGATATGGAAGCCAAGCAGGCCGGTGCTTATGTGCTGGGTTTTGGCGGCGTAGCCGATAGAGCGATTGTGCGTGAGTTAGCCGATTTTTATACGACTGAGCCTAACCTGCTTTCGGTTTTAGAGCATATTATGTAAGCTTTTGCATATAAAGCACTACACTTTAAGGTAAATCGTAAAAAAATCCTTGGTCACAGTTGCCACAGATTCACAGATTATAAAAGTAATTCAATCTGTGAATCTGTGGCGGTTTATTTTTTGCGAGTTACCAAAATATACACATTTAACTATTTTTTTAGAGAGAGACAATGGCTGGACATAGTAAATGGGCTAATATCAAGCATCGCAAGGCCGGGCAGGATGCCAAGCGCGGCAAAATTTTTACCAAAATGCTGCGCGAAATTACCGTAGCGGTAAAAACCAGTGGTCCGGATGCCGGCAGTAATCCAAGTTTACGCACCGCAATTGATAAGGCATTAGGCGCAAATATGCGCCGCGATACCATTGATACGGCCATTAAAAAAGCTTCTGGCGCGCTGGAAGGGGTTAATTACGAAAATATCCGGTATGAAGGCTACGGCCCTGGCGGTACAGCGGTGATTGTGGACTGTTTGACCGATAATCGTAACCGCACCGTAGGGGAAGTCCGTCATGCCTTTTCCAAAGCGGGCGGCAATTTAGGCACCGATGGCTCGGTGGCTTATATGTTCAGTAAAGTGGGTATCCTGAGTTATGCGCCTTCTGTCGACGAAGACGCGCTGATGGAAGCCGCCCTGGAAGCGGGTGCGGAGGATGTTATCAGCTATGATGACGGTGCGGTTGATGTCATGACGACTCCTGAAAATTATCCTGACGTAAAAGAGGCCCTGACTGCGGCCGGTTTCGAGCCCGGCAACGCTGAAGTCACGATGCAAGCCGCAACCATGGCTGAACTGGATGCCGACGATGCGGAAAAATTGATGCGTTTGATAGACCGACTGGAAGATCTGGACGATGTTCAGGATGTCTATTCCAATGCGGATATCAGTGACGAGATTATGGCGGGGTTGGATTGATAAGTGGTCGGTGGGCACCAAAAGTAGGTGCTTTAGGCGAGGCGACGCTTTTCTGCACACCACATTAAATAAAAAATAAGCGGTTTTAAAGTACTAATGATATTTGAATGGGATGAAAATAAAAATCAGCTAAACATTCGTAAGCACGGTATCGATTTTCACGATGCCGCTTATGTGTTTTCTGATCCTTTTGCTTTAAGCATACCCGATCATGATCATTCAGAAATCGAAGAGCGTTGGCTTTTATTGGGTAAAAGTTTAAATGAAAGTGTGTTATTAGTTGTCCATACTTTTCGCTATGATGACAGGGTAAGAATTATTTCCGCC
Organism: Methylococcaceae bacterium; assembly: GCA_024636875.1. GTDB lineage: Bacteria > Pseudomonadota > Gammaproteobacteria > Methylococcales > Methylomonadaceae > JAGXGJ01. The sequence continues at coordinate 7,683 of JAGXGJ010000120.1, forward strand.
AGAAAAGCAACGGCTACCGAGACTACAACTTATGTTAAGAGACTTGCAAAATGAAAGAAGAATATGATTTTTCTAATGCCGAACAAGGTAAATTCTATGTACCTGTTGAAAACATTCAGCTACCCATTTATTTAGATAAGGACATTATTCAATACCTTAATGAAAAATGTCTGACTTCACAGGAAAGCCTGCAAATATTAGTCAATGATTTATTGCGCAAAGACATTGAAATCGCCAAACGAGTGACTTTGTAGTGCGTGGCTAAGATTTGTCCTTAAGGTATAAAAAGCGATAGGGTAATCCAACATATCGAAGAGGCAAACGTTGGGTTACGCTATCGCTAACCCAACCTACCGGGCTAACCCAACAGGGCTACTTAACATTGAAAAAGCTGAAAAGAAATCCTGAAAAATTTGAGGTTTTTGATCTGTTCTCAGCGATAGCTGTTAAGCATGGATATATACTTGATGATCCAATCGCACAGAATGATTTCATAGAAAAAGTCCGACGATCACTTGAAAGTAGTAAAAACAACAATACCACAATTCATGGAAAACGAATAGAATCCATGTTCGCGTATGTTGTTGGTGCATTAGGAAAAGTTGCACTATTAAAACAAGAAGATGCTGGAAATATTTATTATCTTGAAGATGATGTAATTGCTTTACCGGATTACAGAATCACATTAAAAGGTGGTAGTCAGCTATTGGTAGAAGTAAAAAACTACCATCCAAAAAATCCTTCTGAACAATTTTCAATTAAAAAAGATTATTACAATAAATTAGCAAGATACGCCAAGCTAAATAATGTTGAGCTTAAATTTGCCATTTATTTTTCACTTTGGAACTCATGGATCATGGTTTCAATTGATGCCTTTGAAGAAAGTGTAGATTCCTTTACCATTGATTTTCCTACAGCATTAGCGATGTCAGAAATGTCTATAATTGGAGATTGTTGGATAGGGACTAAGCCCGATTTAGAAATGCATTTTCTTACCAATGAAGAAGATGCTGATGAAATCGACCATAATGGTCAAGCCCTTTTTATTAGTCGAGACATCAAGTTTTATTGTGCTGGGAATGAGATTTTAACTGAATCAGAAAAGGAATTAGCGTTTTATTTAATTCGATTTGGCAAATGGGTTGAGAAGGGATGTGAGGGTATTTTTAAAGAAAACAAACTTATGGGCATGAAGTTTATTTATTCACCTGATGAACAACCAGAACAAAACTTTTCTATAATTGGAACTCTAAGCTCCATGATTTCAAAAATGTATGGGGAATATACTGTAAGTGATGGAAAGGTTATTGCAGTAGATATTGACCTTCACCCTCAAGTTTTCAAGATATTCATACCAGAAAACTATGAGGGGCAACATCTGCCATTATGGCGACTTATCGTACAGCGAAATTCAGACTTTCTTAAAGTGAATAAGGTGCATACGCAAGTCTAAGTTAACACTATGCCATACTCCGTTGTGCCTCTGAGCTTTACGTTATTTTGAATGGCCCCCAATCTGTCTTATTCCGGCCTACGCTTTTGATACGGCAGCATTTAGGATGCGCGTAGGCAATTTCGAATTTTATTTGATCGAGAGGATGAAATGAAAATTATTGATATTATAGACATCCGAAGCGTGACGGGGTTTGCAACCCCGTCACTCACGTTTTGTAAATTGTTGAGGTCTTCAAACGTGCCGGTCGGGGTTGCAAACCCCGACCGGCTTCCGAAAGGATATTGTCATGAATCATCTTAATGAAATAACGACACATATCCAAAGGTTGCCGGAAAATTTACAAAAAGAGGTATTGGATTTTATTTGTTTTCTGGAAGCGCGTTATTCATTTAAATCGATAACACAGCACAACAAGCAATTAACCGACGAAGAGATCGAACAAGCTTGCGGCATTTTACAGGCGCCACACGGTATCACGTTGGAACAAATGGACGAGGTAATAAAAAAACGTGGTGGGAGTTTATGATTGCAGTTGATACCAATATGCTGGTGCGTTTATTAATCAATGATCCGGACTCACAAGCACAGGTCAATTTAGCTAAGGCCGAAGCTTGACGGGGTTTGCAACCCGTCACTCACGTTTTGTAAATTGTTGAGGCCTTCAAACGTGCCGGTCGGGGTTGCAAACCCCGACCGGCTTCGCAGAAAAAATTTTTCCGGACAATTATATAACAAATCTTCGTTAAAAAATGGGAACAGTAATGAACTTAAATCCTGCACATAAACGGATAAGCGAAGAAGATTATCTACAAGGTGAACTGCTTGCAGAAATCAAGCATGAATATATTAATGGTGAAGTTCATGCAATGGCTGGCGCGAGTGAAAATCATAACCTACTGTCAGTTAATATGGCGAGTGAATTAAGGAATCAATTGAAAGGCACTCCATGTAGAACCTTCATGGCGGATATGAAAGTTAAAGTTGGGCTGGATTTTTTTTATCCGGACGTAATGGTGGTTTGCCAGAAAGACAATGAAAACGAGTATTACAAAAACTCGCCTGTTATTATCGTTGAAATCTTATCTAAATCGACTAGACGCTTTGACCAGACCGATAAACGCTTGCGATGTCAAAAAATCCCTAGCCTGGAAGAATATGTTTTAATCGAACAGGATAAGGGCGAAATCCAGGTTTTTAGTAAAAATAAACAATGGCAGTCTTTTTATTATTATCTGGGAGATGAAATTACTTTTTCTTCATTAGGTGCGACGGTGCTGGTTGAAGATATTTACTATCAAGTCAATAATGAGGATGTGCTTGAGTTCTTGCGGGAAAAAAGTGCATAGCATTTCATGTCCCTCACATAATGATGGATAAACGGTGCGCACAGCGCACCCTACCATTGATTAATAACAAATGAGAATTTTAGGGATAGACCCCGGCTCCAGATTGACCGGATACGGAGTTATAGAAGGCTCGCCAAATGGCTATAAATACATAGCCAGCGGCAGTATTCGGATTAAGGCGGATTATTTTCCTGATCGGCTCAAACAAATCTTTGACGGGATTTTGGAAATTGTCGATAACTATCAGCCTGATCAAATGGCGATAGAACAGGTTTTTATGCATAGAAATGCGGATTCTGCACTTAAACTCGGACAAGCTCGTGGAGCTGCAATTTGTGCTGTACAAACCAGGGGAATGCCCGTGTTTGAATATGCGGCTCGGCAGGTAAAACAAGCGGTAGTCGGGAAAGGCGCTGCCGATAAACTTCAGGTTCAGCATATGGTGAAAATTTTGTTAAATATTCAGGGTAAGTTGTCTTTGGATGCCAGTGATGCGCTAGGCATCGGTATTTGTCATGCGCATTATCAGCAAACTGCAACCATGCTCGGCAAACAAGGCGTGGTGAGATGATCGGTTTTTTACGCGGCAAACTGGTGCATAAAGCGCCACCCTTTTTAGTGGTGGATGTTCAGGGGGTCGGCTATGAAGTAGAAGCGCCGATGACGACTTTTTATGACCTGCCCGTTCTGGGCGAAGAAATAAAATTGCATACACATCTGGTGGTTAGAGAAGATGCTCATATCTTATTTGGATTTTCTACCGAAGCAGACCGTACCCTGTTCAGAACGCTGATCAAGGTTAATGGTGTCGGCCCAAAACTGGCCTTGACTATTTTATCCGGGCAGAGTACGGAAGAATTTCACCGCTGTATTTATGATAACGATACCCAGGCATTGGTACGTTTACCCGGTGTAGGCAAAAAAACAGCTGAACGTCTGATTATTGAAATGCGCGATAGATTGCCAAGTTTGGGTGATTCAGTCATGATAAACGCCGCCGATACAGGATCAACCATACCTGCTGCCGGCAAGCCAAAACAGGAAGCTGTCAGCGCCCTGTGTTCATTAGGCTACAAACCACTAGACGCCAATAAAATGGTACAAAATATCAGCGCTGAAGGTAGAAGTTGTGAAGATATTATCAGGCTGGCATTACAAGGCGGAGTCAGATGATTGAAAATGATCGGCTGATAACGCCTCTCAGCCATACCGATGAAGAACGGCAAGACCGCGCCATTCGCCCAAAAAGGTTGGCCGAATATGTCGGACAGAAAGAGTTGCGTGCGCAAATGGAGATTTTTATTCAGGCTGCAATAGCACGCCGGGAGGCTTTGGATCATGTGTTGATTTTTGGCCCTCCGGGATTAGGTAAAACAACACTGGCCAATATCATAGCAGCAGAAATGTGTGTTAAGATTCGCCAGACTTCAGGGCCTGTCCTGGATAAGGCGGGTGATCTTGCCGCATTGCTGACTAATCTTGAAGCCCATGATGTATTGTTTATCGATGAAATTCATCGTTTGAGTCCTGCGGTCGAGGAAATTCTGTATCCGGCCATGGAAGATTATCAGCTGGATCTTATGATTGGTGAAGGCCCCGCCGCCCGATCGATCAAACTGGATTTGCCCCCCTTTACGCTGGTCGGCGCAACCACACGCGCCGGTTTGCTGACTTCACCTTTGCGCGATCGCTTTGGCATCGTGCAGCGACTGGAATTTTATACCGTCGATGAACTGGCCAGCATTGCCATACGTTCGGCCAAAGTCTTAGGGATTGCCGTGGAGCAGAAGGGCGCCTACGAGATTGCCCGACGTTCTCGCGGTACGCCCCGCATTGCCAACAGACTACTACGGCGTGTCCGCGATTATGCTGAAGTAAAAGGCAATGGCATCATTACAGAAGAACTATCCGTTCAGGCTCTGGACATGTTGAGAGTGGATAGTAACGGTTTTGATGCACTGGACCGCAAACTGCTGATGACGATGATTGAAAATTTTGCCGGCGGCCCGGTAGGGTTGGATACGCTGGCCGCTGCCATCAGTGAAGAACGCGGCACCATTGAAGATGTACTGGAACCGTATTTGCTGCAGCAAGGTTTTATTATGCGCACACCGCGTGGACGTGTTGTCACCCGGAATGCGTACCTGCATTTTGGCTTGCAGCCTCCAAAACAAATAGGGCTGTCCGAGGATTTGTTTGATTAATCCGTAGCATCTTGGTGGTAAAGGCGCGCACAGCGCACCTTACGCCAAACCGGTCTTTGCGTTTAAGCATCAACAAATGAAAATTAAAAAATTTATCTGGCCAATCCGCGTTTATTACGAGGACACTGATGCTGGCGGTGTGGTTTTTTACGCCAACTACCTCAAGTTTTTTGAGCGGGCAAGAACAGAAATGCTCAGGGCGATGGGTTATGAACAGGATGAACTCATTGCCAATGAAGGTATTATTTTTGTCGTGCGTTCCGTGCAAGTCGATTATTTGAGTCCGGCCCGGTTTAATGAACTCATGGAGGTCAGTGCCGAGGTGACTCTGGCTAAAAAAGCCAGTCTAATTTTCGCACAACTGATTACACGAGGTAGTGATGTTTTATGTAAAAGCCAGATTCGCATTGCCTGTCTGGATGCCAAGACCATGCATCCCAAGGCTATTCCTGAAAACTTACTAGAGCTGTTAAAGAATGAACACTGATTTATCCATTTTCCATTTAATTACTGAAGCCAGTTTTGTTGTACAGTGTGTCATGTTTTTGTTGTTGATAATATCAGTGGCGTCATGGACTTTTATCTTTTCCAAGCGCAAGGAACTTAACCGGGCGATTGAAATCACTGATGAGTTTGAAGAACAATTTTGGTCGAGTGTCGCCTTGGCTGATCTTTATAGAAAACTGGCGGCAAAGGATTTCGAACCGGAAGGCATAGAAAAAATATTTCTGGCTGGATATAAAGAATTTTCCCGGATGCGGCAAACCGGCAATGTTGAACCCGGTGTGCAAGTGGAAAGTGCTCAGCGTGTTATGCGCATCGAATTATCACGTGAATTGGAACGATTGGACGAACATTTGGCGTTTCTTGCCACAGTCGGCTCCACTAGTCCTTATGTGGGATTATTTGGCACGGTATGGGGCATCATGAATTCTTTCATGTCACTCGGTAATGTTAAACAGGCGACACTGGCGCTGGTAGCTCCGGGTATTGCCGAAGCGTTGATAGCAACAGCTATGGGTTTGTTTGCAGCGATCCCCGCCGTAGTTGCTTATAACCGGTTTTCTACCCGATTGGACAGATTGACAGGCCGCTATGAATTGTTCGTCGAGGAGTTTGTTGTATTGTTGCAAAGACAGGCGCACAGCAAATGAGAGGGAAACACGGACGCAGAAAACCTATGGGAGAAATCAATGTCGTTCCTTACATTGATGTAACCCTGGTATTGCTCATTATTTTTATGATTACTACGCCGATGTTGCAGACCGGCGTGGAAGTTGATCTCCCGCAGGCTGAATCTGCCATGGTTGAGAAGAAAGAAGGTGAGCCGCCTGTTGTTGTTTCAATTAAGGAGCAGAGTGAATATTATATTAATATCGACGGACAGAATGACGAACTGATACTGCCTGAAGAAATAAATGCCCGGGTGGCCGCTGTATTAAGCAATAAGCCGGGAACCCAGGTTCTGATTAGTGCAGATAAAAGCGTGGATTATGGTACCGTGGTAACGGTAATGGCCGCACTGAAAAATGCCGGTGTGCCGAGTGTGGGGTTAATAACCAGGCCTGAAGAGCAATAGATTTTTAGATGGATAGTCAAAAGAGATTTTTATGGCCGCTTATTTTGGCTTTGGCTTTGCATTTTACATTGTTGGGTCTATTTGTTTTAAGCGCTCTATTTAAACCTGATGTGACAGAGCCTAAATCTGACTCAGAAATTATTCACGCGACAATAGTTGATAAAGCTAGTTTACAGGCGAAAGCCGAGGCTGTAAAACAAGCCAAGGCGGCAAAAAAGCAAGCCGCGGAAGAACAGCTTGAGGCTATAAAAATAAAAGAAAAAGCCGAAATAGAGGCAAAGCAAGCCGAGATAGAAAAAGCGAAAAAAGAGTCAGAAGCCGAAGCAGCCGAACAAGCCAGGGCGGAAGCGGCCAGACAGGCGAAAGCTGAAGCGGCAGCTCAAGCCAAAGCGGAGGCTGCCAGACAGGCGAAAGCAGAAGCGGACAGGCAGGCGAAAGCAGAAGCGGCCAAACAAGCTAAAGCTGAAGCAGCAGAGCAGGCGAAAGCAGAAGCGGCAGAGCAAGCCAAGGCCGAAGCGGCGAAACAAGCAAAAGTAGAAGCAGCCAAGCAAGCCAAGGCGGAAGCGGCCAGAGAGGCAAAAGCAGAAGCGGCCAAGCAAGCCAAGGCTGAATCCGCCAGACAGGCAAAGGCTGATGCTGCTGCAAAAGCTAAAGAGGAGGCTGCGGCCAAAGCTAAAACAGAAGCTGCCGCTAAAGCTAAAGCAGAGGCTGCCGCAAGAGCCAAAGAGGAAGCTGCGGCCAAAGCTAAAGCCGAGGCTGCTGCAAGAGCCAAAGAGGAAGCTGCGGCCAAAGCTAAAGCCGAGGCTGCCGCAAAAGCCAAAGCTGAGGCCGAAGCAAAAGCAGCAGCCAAGGCGAAAGCGGAGGCCGCAGCGGCTGAAAAAGCGAAAGAAGAGGCGGCCGCGCAAGCCAAAGCTGAAGCAGCAAAAGCCAGGGCAGCAGCTCAGCAGTCAGAAGCGGAGAAAGCAAAACTTGCCATCAAGCAAAAGGTAAATCGAAGCTGGATTCGTCCTGTCTCTGCCAAAACAGGTTTAAAATGTACAATCCGGGTAAGATTGATGTCTGATGGTACGGTGATTGATGCCGAAGTTATTTCCAGTAGTGGTGATGAGATTTTTGACAGATCGGCTGAGAATGCGGTTAACAAAGCATCGCCGCTGCCTGTACCCAAAGATAAAGAGCTGTTCGCTAGAGAATTCAGATCGTTTAGGTTTTTATTTAATCCTAGATAAATAATGCATGTGTACGATTCAAGGATATTGCTTTTGTAAGGTTTAAGCTTTGGCTATCTTTCAGATAGTCCGGAGTATCGATATGTCAGCACAAAAGATGTAGAGGAATGATGATGACACCGGTTTTTTTGAGTGCAGTAGTAGAGGTGGTCGTGAATTTTATTAGAAGAATTTTATTAATTGTGCTGTTTGGTTTTTATATACCAATAAGCCATGCAGCGCTGACAATTGAAATTACCGAGGGTGTTGAAAGCGCGGTGCCTGTTGCAGTCGTTCCTTTTGCCTCTCAGGGTACGCCGGTTAATATCAGTGATGTCGTAAACGCCGACCTGGGCCGTAGCGGTTATTTTAAAATGATGGATGAGCAAGGCATGCCAGGCAGTCCGAGCACGGCAGCGGAGGTTAATTTTCAAGACTGGCAGGGTTTGGGGCAGAATTACCTTGTAATCGGGCAGGTTGCAGAAGCCGGTGGTGGTCAATATAATGTCCAATTTCAATTGCTTGATGTCTATAAAGGCGGGCAGCTATTAGGCTATCGAATGACCTCTTCAGCGGCTGATTTACGAAGAGCCGCTCATCATATCAGTGATCTCATTTTTGAAAAATTAACCGGTAAAAAAGGGGTCTTCAGCGGTCGCATTGCTTATATCACGACGGATAACCAGGGTAATAAACAACAGTTACATCAACTACAGGTTGCTGATGCGGACGGCTTTAATCCCCAAACTGTAGCGTCATCAGTTGAACCGCTGATGTCCCCTTCCTGGTCGCCTGATGGCAAGAAAATAGCATATGTATCGTTTGAGAGAAAATCATCGGCCATTTATGTGCAGACACTGGCTACAGGCGAGAGAGTTCGCGTGGCTGAATTTCCCGGCATAAATGGCGCTCCAGCCTGGTCACCCGATGGGTCGAGATTGGCGTTAACCTTATCCAAAGATGGAAGTCCTGATATTTATATCCTTAATCTGGCGACGCGTTCATTAACCAAACTGACCAAGAGTTTTGCTATTGATACTGAACCTGTCTGGTCTCCTGATGGCCGTAACATTGTTTTTACTTCAGACCGAGGCGGTAATCCACAACTTTATAGTGTTCCCAGTCAAGGCGGACAGGAAAAACGACTGACCTTTACTGGAGATTATAATGCTGGAGCCAGTTTTTCACCGGACGGAAAAAGCATAGCTATGGTGCATGGTAATGGTAATGACTACCGTATTGCTGTTATGGAGTTGGGAACACGGACCGTTAATGTGTTAACGGGTGGACGATCTGATGAATCTCCCAGTTTTGCGCCGAACGGCACGATGATTTTGTATGCTTTAAAAAAAGGACGTACAGGTTACTTATCGGCAGTGTCTTTAGATGGTAGAATGCAGCAAAAGTTGGTTTTTAAAAGCGGAGAGGTTCGTGAACCCGCATGGTCACCCTAGTACTCAGTCAGCATTGTTTTGTCGTGTAAAATTAGAGTTAGTCAGCAGTCGCATATTCACTTTCCCCTTTGGAAAAGGGGATTGAGGGGGATTTATTTAAAAAATCTCCCCTAACCCCTCTTTTTCAAAGAGGGGGACTGAATAGCTACTCCAGTTTTATCCGTCATAATTAAAATGACGAACTACTAGATTTTGTTGGCTGAAACATGTTTTTTATAATTAGCACTTACATTGGAAATTGAAGATGAAATTGAATAAAACACTTTTGGTTTTAGCTATAAGCATATTTTTTTTATGGGCTTGCAGTGACACGGAAGAAAAAGACACCGGTCTTACTGACGGCAGTCAAAACGAAGTCAGCGGGATCAGCGATGCTTCGACCAGCGGTTTAAATAAGGGTTCGGGTTTATATGGTTCAGAAATGGGTGGCCCAGGTATGCATGGGGTGTCAGGCGGTGGCGATTATGCCAGTACTTTAGGCCCGGAATTCAATGATCCGTATAGCCCGCTGTCCAAGCGAACCATCTACTTTATGCTGGACAGTAGCGAAGTTATGCCGGATTTTATTCCGGTAATCAAGGCTCATGCACAATATCTGATTGCCAATCCAGGGCAGCGAATTACTCTGGAAGGTAATGCTGATGAACGTGGCTCTCGTGAGTACAATATTGCACTGGGTGAACAGCGTGCAAAATCAGTAGCCAGCATGATGAAAGTTCAGGGTGTTTCAGAAAGCCAGCTGGATATTGTCAGTTATGGTGAAGAAAAGCCCGTAGCATTTGGCAGTGATGAAGCTGCCTGGGAGCAAAATCGTCGTGTTGAGCTGGTTTATCAACCAAGGTAGATCAATGAAAAAAACTAGCCTTGTAATGCTGTTGTCTGTATGTAGCAGCGTATATGCAGAATTGCCGCCTGTTATTGATCATTCAACGTACCCGCAGTCTGCTGTTCCAGCCAATCCTGCCAACGCGCCATCAACAAATACCTTGTTTGAAATGATGAGACGTCTGGAGCAATTGCAAGCGGAAGTGCAAAAACTTACCGGCAAGGTAGATGAACAGACCTATCGCATTGATGAGTTGAAAAAACATCAGAGTACCATGTATTCTGATTTTGATGAACGACTGCAAAGCATTGAGAATAAGGGGATTGGTGCCGATCAGCCGGTAGCTGAAAATCCTGCTGGATCAGTTGATTCTGGTGGTGTTGAAACCCAGGGAGGCGAATCACCAGGACCGGCTTCAGAATTTGCACCAGCGAATCAGCCAACTCCATCAGCCCAACAGACTGCCAAGCCTCAATCCGATGCTGTTGAGGAAGTCTCAGGTGCTGAAAAAGAAGAATATCAACAAGCCTATAATGAGCTTAGAAATGGACACACCAATCAATCCATAGAGCAATTTGATGCCTATCTAAACAGGTACCCGGCAGGTAAGTATGCCAATAATGCGCAATATTGGCTGGGTGAAGCCTACCGGGTTAATAAGGATAACAACGCTGCGCGTAAGGCATTTATTGACGTTATCGAAAAATATCCCAATGGCGCAAAAGTACCCGATGCCCTATTGAAGCTGGGTTACATAGAGGTGGAGCAGAACAATCTGGCAAAAGCGCGCGAATATTTAACCCGTGTTACCGCCGAATATCCCAATACACCGGCGGCGCTGTTGGCAACAAAAAAACTGCTGAAGCTTGATGAAATTAAAAACTGATCGTGAGTTTATTACGCATTACCGAGATTTTTCATTCCCTGCAAGGAGAGTCAAATACAGTGGGTATACCCACTGTATTTATCAGGCTCACCGGCTGTCCATTGAGATGTGTTTATTGTGACACCGCGTATGCATTTACGGGTGGAAAAAAAATTGAGATTGCAGAAATTATTGCTCAGTCAGAACAATACGGTACCAGATACATTACCGTAACAGGCGGTGAGCCTCTGGCGCAGTCAGCCTGTCTTGAGTTGATGACAAAATTACTCGATAAAGGCTATTTTGTTTCGCTGGAAACCAGCGGCGCTATCGATATTTCTGCGGTGGATCCGCGTGTTGTTAAAGTCATGGATATTAAAACACCGGGTTCAGGTGAATCAGGCAAAAATCTTTATCAAAATATTGACTATCTCGACACTAAAGATCAGATCAAATTCGTTATCGGTAATGATGAAGACTATGCCTGGTCAAAAGCAGCCTTAACCGAATATGAGTTGGCTGGACGCTGTGAAATCCTGTTTTCACCAGTGATGGGGCAGCAAAATCCAGCCGAGCTTGCCGAAAAAATTCTTCAGGACAGATTACCTGTTCGTTTTCAAATTCAACTTCATAAACTGCTTTGGGATGACGCCCAGGGCAAGTAAAGCTTTATGCAAAAAAGAGCCATTGTCCTTCTGTCAGGAGGATTGGATTCAATCACTGTGCTTGCCCTTGCAAAACAACAGGGATACCGGTGTTATGCTTTAAGTTTTGATTATGGTCGGCGGCATAATGCCGAGCTCATCGCAGCCGCGCAGATCGCTTCGGACTATCGGGTTGAAGAATATAAAATTATCAAACTTGGTTTAGGTTCGATAGGGGCTCAGCCCTGACTGATGAGCATATCGCAGTACCTGATAGCCTTCAGGCCGGCATACCTGTTACCTATGTGCCGGCAAGAAACACCATATTTCTTTCATTTGCATCAGGCTGGGCGGAGGTTTTAAAGTTGCACGATATTTTTATTGGCGTTAATGCCGTGGATTATTCAGGCTATCCCGATTGCCGGCCTGAATTTATCAAGGCCTTCCAAAACTTAGCTAATCTGGCTACTAAAGCAGGCGTAGAAGGTGTTCATTTCACTATACATACACCGTTGATCCCGTTGAGCAAGGCAGAAATCATAAAACAGGGTGTTGCGTTGGGTGTGGACTGTCAACGTACTGTTTCCTGCTATTCCGCTGATGAGCAGGGCCGTGCCTGTGGCTTATGTGATGCCTGCCGCCTGAGAAAAGCAGGGTTTACTGAAGCGGGCATAGCCGACACGACGCGATATGTGTGTTACCAGGTTTTTTAGAACAACTGTAAAGCCAGCATTATCGCATCCTCGCGGCCATTTTCTGCCGGGTAATAGCCTTTTCTAATGCCTATCTCGTTAAAACCTGAGTTTTCATAAAGCGCGATAGCGGCAGTATTCGTGGGTCTGACTTCCAAGAAAATCATTTCTGCCCGTCCTCTGGCGACTTCGATCAAGTGTTCGAGCATTTTACGGCCTATGCCTTGTTTTTGCTCAGCAGGGTCTACAGAAATATTAAGTATATGCGCTTCCCCAACGGCTATCGAAACCAGACTGTAGCCCAGCAATTTATCCTGCAATTCACATACCCAGCAACTGTAACCCGCATTAAAGCAGTCTGTAAAAATGTCTTCTTCCCATGGAAATTGATAGTTTTTTCTTTCTATTTCCAGCACAATTTGCAAATCAGCATGCGTCATTGTTCTGATGCGTAGCAAATCTTTTTTATCCACGGAATCGGGAAATACTTTGGCATAGAATTCCCTGTCGGCATCATAAATCACCATTTTTTTTATTTTGTCTAACAATCCACGCATAAATCACCATTTTTTTTATTTTGTCTAACAATCCACGCATAATTAACCTTCGTTATCTTTCACTGTTTGCATCGCTAATTGTAAATCCAGCCAGGCTTTGCGCTTCTCAGACAAGGAGCGTAGCAAATACGCGGGATGGTAGACTACAACAACCGGCGTATTATTGAAAGTGTGTACTTTGCCTCTTAACCTGGCTAAGGGTTTATCTGTTTTTAACAAGGTCTGTGCTGCAATACGTCCTATAGCCAGAATGATTTTGGGTTGTATCAGCTTCTGTTGCCGCTGTAGATAATCGTTGCAGCTTTCAACTTCGTTGGCATGGGGGTCACGGTTATTGGGCGGTCTGCACTTGAGTATGTTGGTGATAAAGACTTCTTCCCTGGTCATGCCAATAGCCCTTAACATTTCTGTTAATAACAACCCTGCATTACCGACGAAGGGCAGGCCTTGTTCGTCTTCATGTTGGCCAGGCGCTTCTCCCACCAGCATCCAGTCGGCCTGTTTATTCCCTGAACCAAATACCGTTTGGGTGCGTGTTTTACATAAAGTGCATTTTGTGCAGCTGGCGACTTCGGTTTGTAATACATCCCAGTTATCGGTTGCTGGTGTTGTTTCGGGTTCGGCATTGGCAGTGACAGTTTCAGACGATAGTGCCTGTTCACTATGTGCTGAAGCTCTGGGCAGCCAGACATCAATGCCCATAGCCTCAAGATACTGCAAGCGTAATGTAGTATTATCCAAAATCAATCTCCACATCTAAAAAGTGCAAGACTGTAAGGGCGATTTGTCGCCCATTGGCGACTACTGTCACCCTTACAAGGTTAAAAAACCTGCCATGTTTAATTGTACTCAAACATTACCTTTCTGCGGATGTCTGCGTTGATCGGGGCTATGCAGCTTGTTTACTGCATTGATATAGGCTTTGGCTGAGGCGATCACAATATCGGTATCAGCCCCCAAACCATTAACAATCCGGCCTGATTTTTCCAGACGGACAGTGACTTCGCCTTGGGCATCCGTGCCATTGGTGATGTTGTTAACCGAATACAGTTCTAAAGTAGCCTCGGACTTCAACAGTTTTTCTATGGCTTTCAGGCTGGCGTCCACTGCACCTCCGCCATCAGAACTTCCCATAACTTCCTTATTGTCCACACGCAAGGTTACGTTTGCGTTAGGGATTTCGCCGGTTTCGGAGCAGACATGCAAGGAGATGAGTTTGACATACTCATCTTCTGCCTCAAAACCGGCTTCTGAAATCAGTGCCTGTAGATCTTCATCAAAGATTTCATGCTTTTTATCTGCCAATTGCTTAAAGCGTGAAAAAGCATCATTTAACTCTTCTTCCGAGGTGAACTCAAACCCTAATTCAGTGATTCGGCTTTTAAAGGCATTCCTGCCTGAATGCTTGCCCAGCACCATACGGTTAGCTGTCCAGCCTACGTCTTCAGCGCGCATGATTTCGTAAGTCTCGCGGCTTTTTAAGACACCATCCTGATGGATACCAGCCTCATGAGCAAAGGCATTTGCGCCGACGATAGCCTTGTTAGGCTGCACAGGGAAACCGGTGATTGAAGAAACCAGTTTTGAGCAGGTTAAAATTTCCCGGGTATCTATCCCTGTCTGGCAGTTAAACACATCATGGCGGGTGCGAACCGCCATCACCACTTCTTCCAGTGACGCATTACCGGCACGTTCACCTAGGCCATTAATAGTACATTCGACCTGACGCGCGCCGTTCATAACAGCCGACAAGGAATTAGCGACTGCCAGCCCCAGGTCATTATGGCAATGCACGGAAAAGATTGCTTGATCTGAATTAGGTATGCGCTTGATCAAATTGGCAATAGTCTCGCCAAATTGTTGAGGAACGCTGTAACCCACGGTGTCTGGTATGTTCAGGGTAGTAGCGCCGGCATTAATAACCGCTTCAAGTATCCGGCACAAAAAGTCTTCTTCGGAGCGTCCTGCATCTTCAGGCGAAAATTCCACATCATCGGTATATTGCCGGGCGCGTTTTACGGCTTTAACTGCATAGTCAATGACTTGCTCCGGCGACATTTGCAATTTCATTTGCATGTGTATCGGCGACGTGGCGATAAAAGTATGAATCCTTGAACGATTAGCGCCTTTAAGTGCTGCTCCTGCACTATCTATATCTTTGTCCAATGCTCTGGATAAGCCACAGACGGTACTGTCTTTTATGACATTGGCGACGGCCTGTACGGATTCAAAATCGCCCGGGCTGGCAGCCGGAAAACCCGCTTCGATCACATCAACTTTCAACCTTTCCAGGGCTTTGGCAATTCTGATTTTTTCATCGCGGGTCATTGACGCGCCAGGGCTTTGTTCACCATCACGCAAGGTCGTATCAAATATAATTAATTTGTCTTTCATAAAAACTCCATTCTCGGCAATTGCTCCTGCATTGCTCTACCTCCTGCATCCGGGCAGTCGATGAAAGATATCAACTGTTGGGTTGATAAATAAATAAGGGGGGAATTTAGCTAAACTGATGAAAAAGATGTGTGCCCATCAGGGCAGGAATCTTAAAGGAAGGCATAACCATGCACGCAAACTTGCCTTGGCAGGCGTTGCGCCAGTGAAGGTATTTTCGAAATGCGGGATGTATTGAATAATCATAATGCGGACTATACGCTAATGAAGGTATACCCTCAAGCAGATTTTACAATTTTCGGCCATGCAATCTGCGTCTACGCATCACCAGGGTCACAACCGGTCCCGAAATCGCATAAGCCAGAAATAATAAAAACAGCATCGTTTGCGGCTGCGCCATTACAAAAGCAATACCCAGCATGACGGTAATAGCCACAAAAAAAGGTACTCTACCTTTCAGGTCGATTTCTTTAAAACTGGAATACCTGAAATTGCTCACCATTAACAAACCAGTGCTGGTGGTTAACACCAGGGCAATATATTTGGCAATTTCAATATCATAAGCATACTCCAGACAAATCCAGATAAATCCGGCAAGAATCGCCGCCGCTGCCGGACTGGGCAAACCCTGAAAATAGCGCTTGTCTGCAGAGATCAATTGCGTGTTAAAGCGGGCAAGTCTTAAGGCGCCGCCCGCCATGTGGACAAAGGCGGCAAACAGACCTACTTTACCCAGGCTGGAAAATGCCCATAAATACATTACCAGCGCAGGCGCTACCCCAAATGAAACCATATCCGACAAACTATCGTATTGAGCGCCGAAATCGCTTTGCGTATTCGTTAACCGGGCCACGCGGCCATCCAGTCCATCCAGAATCATCGCTACATAAATTGCTACGATAGCAGTCTCGAAACGCCCGCCCATTGCCGACGTAATTGCATAGAAACCTGCAAACAAGGCTCCCGTAGTAAACAGATTAGGTAATAAATAAATGCCGCGGCGGCGTATGGTGCGTTTTTCGGGAAGCATGCGTCAATTAATCCTTCAGTTATTAGACAGTAAAACCTGGAGCCAATTATACAATGAGCCTGTAGCTGCACCTATTGTTTCATTGATGTGGCGAGCTTTTGAGTCAATGAACCTAGAAAGCGCAGTTTAGCCACAGATGAACACGGATTTACACGAATAAACAACTAGTTACATCAATTCTTTGTAACTTCTCATTAGTTGCAGGTAGGTTATAAATCAATAGCTTACAGAGCGAAAAATTGAAAAACCA
>JAGXGJ010000019.1 GCA_024636875.1 Methylococcaceae bacterium
AAAAACTCAACCGAAAAAGGAGTTCAAAACCATTTTAGTCTGGTCGACTAATCCGATGCGGTGTAGTACGCTACGCAGCTAAATCCCCTGGTCAATTTTCAATCGGCACAGATGGTCAGTTTTCAATCGGCGCCAACACCTAAGCCTCCTGATTTCGATGTTAAAAAGGCATTCACACTCCAGTCCCTGCCATTAGATTGACTCCAAAAAACACCACGGTATTGAAGTTCCGCCAAGCCTTGCAACCAAACAGGGCAAGACTCAATCGCACGCAAATCAGCGCGACTCACGCCAGGCAAATAGATAACAGGTATCACATCATCAGGTATCTGCACCTCAGGTAAAGTCCGCGCAATCACACACTTAATCCATATCACCGGTCCTGTCATTTTATCTGGCGCATAAGCACCTAAAACAATAAGTTCCGGTAAAAGAACCTGCACCTTATTAATAACTGATTCCCACTGGCGATCCTTATCCGTCCACAACACAGCAGCGGGCGCAATCTGGGTATTAGAATTATATTTTTTGGCCTCACGAATAGCGTTAACCAGGCTATCAATCACTAGCATTTACAGTCCTTAAGATATTTTGAACCACGAATGTACACGAATAAACTCGAATAAAGAGCTCTTAATATTTGTGTCGATTCGTGTTTATTCGTGGTTCCGGTTTTAGGCATCTCTCGCGGCCTGTTTTTCAGCCAAGGTCAAGTGGTGGTCATTAATGCGGGAGCCTTCGCTTTCACCATATTCCAGACCCAGTTGATACCAGGGAGCTGATACAACATCATTGCCACGATCTTTGGTCCATTTGATATTGGGTTTGGTGCGTAAAATACCCGCCTCTTTTTTACCGACAGCAGGGACGGCCATAAAGGGACGGATATTCATGCGCACACCGTCATTAATATCGGGGTTCCAGCCTATCGGTTGTTCAGCTAACGATTTCCAGCGGACAAAAATATCGTAAGGGGCTTCACCTTCAAGAATAGTTTCTAAATGGTTTTTGAGTGTTTGTGCGGCTTGCAGGCGGAGTAGGGCGCCATCTACTCCTTCTTTAACGCCATGATCCTGGGTTCTGATCCAGTCGCCCAGATAGATGTAGATTAAACACTCCAGGTTTTGTCGATCAAGTTGATGATAATTAACCAAGGCACTAAAGCCATCGGTCAATCCATCCCAGATATGCCAGATAAAGGGACGGTTTTGGAACAGTTTACAATGTTGTTCAAAAAACTTTTCTCTGAGCCAAAAATCCAGCGACTTGCCTTTGCAATTAACTTCGCTTAAAAGCTTATTGCGGTGTGAGGCATTCCACTGCTCGCCAAACGCCGCCATTAACAGGGCTTCCAGACGTTCATCGGCTGATTTCTCACCACGTACAGGGGATAAGCAAACTATGCCATCATCATCGAGATGGGAAGATAAGCTCTCACACTTTGCAATCCATTCCCGCGATTGATCTGAAAGCTCCATGTCTTGATCGGATTCAGCCGGCCATTGATAACCTAGAAGGCGGGCAACTGCGACTTGTAAGGGTTCTACTGCTTGCGCAGGATGACCGTGAAAAATCCACTGGGTTGGGTCGTCTGAATAGGGTTTGGGTAGACCGTTTGGGTATTTTTCTTGGGCTACTTGTGTCCAGTAATCAAGGTCGAAAGGAACTTTAACCAATGTGGCGTTTGTGACTTTAATAGCCTGATCTATTTCTCGCACTGCTTCGCTAAATTCTGGAGACGAGCAAAAGCACCAGATTGCTGGAAGCAAAATTGGTGCTTTTGGGATAATTGTTGCGCAGTTCATGTCCCACGGACTTCCTGTATTTAAAGTAGCCGGAAGCTTTCCCATTTGACGAACAGCTACTCCAGCCTTATCCCAAACAGCTTCCCCTTGAATTCGTGCCGCATCCGATGATGCAATATATCCCTTGCCATCTTCCCATAGAAAAACTTGCTCTCGACCAGTGAAATGAACTGACTCATCTCCTGTTGATTGAAATGTATTCCATGGACTACAGATACTATTAGTTTCCCAAAATGTATATATAAAGCGTGGGTTATCCCCTGTAGTAATTCCTTGATAGGATGAAGCATAATTAGAAAGGAGCTCAGTATCACTGCCCTCTTCAAACATAACCCTAGCATCTGGGTTTTTGAGCTGTGACTTTTGATTAATTACTGCCAACTGACCAGTTCCTAAAATTTCGGCTTTTTCCTGAACTGATTTAGATTCACTGGCATCAACACCTCTTAATAGATGTTTATTATTTGGAGTTTTATTAGTTAAAGATAAAAGTATGGCATTAACCACTTCACCACTAATTGTATCAAAAGCACCAGAACCTAATCTTGCCAATAAATCCCACGTCACCTGTTTTAACAAATACTCACGTTGTTTTTTATAGGATCCCAAAAACAACCAGTTCTGAGGCATAACCATTTGTGTTACACCTCCTTTTGTATTAAGTTTCAAACATCGCTCTAAAAATACATTAGCAATATCACCTTTAGCATCTGCTTAATGAATTTCAGTAAAATCCTGTAACGGTTTACATTGTTTTCCACGCTTCAAGTACGGCACATTAGTCGCAATCAATTCATACTTTTTATTCAATAAATCAACGGCAAGTGTTAAACCTTTTGCTGCAATTACTGCTTCCTGATTCTCAGCGACTTCAAATTGTTGCAAGGCTTGGTTTAATTGGGGTTGCAGGTTAGAGAAGCCATCACTGAGAAGATTTTTTGCAATGGACTTACTCGGGTCAATTAAGCTGCCTAAAAGGGGTGCATCTTTGAAGGTGTTGTATAAGGCTTCCATACCATAATATAAGTGCTCATCATCGCCTGCCAACGATAACCAGTCTTCTTTTTTGGCTTTAATGGATTGCCCAACCCAGGCGATATTTAAAGAAGGCAGTGGTCGATAACCGCTGGAATCTGGATAGCGCCATGCTTCTAACGCGACGGCAAATGCAGCAATTTCCACACAACGCTGATCCAGTTCCAAGCCATGAATATTTTCTGTCAGCACCCGTTCAATGGCTTCATCTGCTGTTAAGCTCTCGTCTTTCATGCGCATCGGCACTAACATTAATAGTGTCGCCACTAAAAAATGCCCCGACCCACAACAAGGATCAAGCATTTTGAGTTCACTTAAGGCTTTCGGCCATTGCTCAAAAGTCCCCGCTGCCGGAATATCTGTCTCTTTGTATTCTGTATGCTCATCATCAAGCAGTTCAGGTGCATAACGAAGGTATTGAAAAGGCAAGAGGTCTTTATACTGTGGATAATGACTGACCCACCACGCACCTAAACTGTTATCCAACAAGAAGCTGACCATGTAAGGTTCAGTAAATAACTGGGTAACAGCCGATAACTCATCCGCACCAATTTTATTGCCCGACTTATTGACCTCGTCTTTCTTTTGCGTTTGCCAGTACTGATACACCCAACCCAAGCTATCCGATGCCTGAAAGGTTTCAGGCTCTAATGCTTCGAGTAATTTTTCTAATTCCCGCTGATGTTCCGGTGAAAAATGGATCGTTAATACAGGGTTTTCAGTCCGAAATATTTGCGGCAACATTGCAGAGGCATAGCGCCCTGCTAACTCCCAACCATCAACGCCGTCTTCATCTTCAGCCAGTTCAAAACAGTCTTGTATGGATAGTGGTGTTACACCATCTTCATAGATTAATAAACTGTTCTCAGCCAGGAAACGGGCAAATAACATCCGATGCCATTGCTCGTAAGCTGTTTCCTGGACTAAATGCTCAATGGTTTGCTTATCCTGGCCATTCTTAATGTCACCAATCTGGCGACCATGAGCCCGCAGTTTATTCCGTTGTTGTCGCATCGCCTCCGTCAAATGCTCACCTGGCTTGCCATCACCCACACATAAACGCACTAAGGCAGTCCGTGCCGCTGCCTCAGCCACATTGCGGGCTTTGATAATGGTGTTTTCCAGTTGTTTACGGAGTTTTTTATCCAGGGGATGTAGACTCATATCTCTCTCTTTTTGAACCACGAATAGACACGAATTAACTCGAATAAAAGAACTTTTGAGTCAGCTTTGCTGACTCAAATTTGTGTCTATTTGTGTCTATTTGTGTTCATTCGTGGTTCCGGTTTCATAAAACAAATCTCTGCCAGTCCAGTTTGCTGTGTTTAAAATTAAGTATCACTCCAACCTTCATGCCTGTGATTTTCAGATAATTCAAGATCTGCCCTTGTTCGTGATTGGTAATCTTATCAATCACTTTCGTTTCAATAACTATCTGATTAAAAACAATTAGATCAGGTGCATATTTCCCAACCAGAACTTGCTTATACATAACATCAAAACTTGGTTGTTGTCTAAATGGAATATTTCTTAAACCAAACTCAACAACTAAAGCATTTTCATAAGGCTTTTCCAGTAATCCATGTCCTAATGAATTAAGAACTTCCATCGCACAACCCACTATTTCGAACACCTCATCTTTTAAAACCAGCTTCTGCTCCATCTTTATCCTTTTTTTGAACCACGAATAGACACGAATTAACTCGAATAAAAGAACTTTTGAGTCAGCTTTGCTGACTCAAATTTGTGTCTATTTGTGTTCATTCGTGGTTCCTATTACAAACATCATAAAACAAACCTTTGTCACTCCAGTTTGCTGTGTCTAAAATTAAGTATTACACCTACTTTTAGCCCTGTTATTTTCAGATAATTCAGAATCTGCCCTTGTTCGTGGTTGGTAATTCTATCGATCACTTTGGTATCAACAACGATCTGATTAAAGACAATTAAGTCAGGAACAAATTTCCCAACCAGAATTTGCTTATACATGACGTTAAAACTTGGTTGTTGTTTAAATGGAATATTTCTTAAACCAAACTCAACAATTAAAGCATTTTCATAAGGCTTTTCCAGTAATCCATGCCCTAAAGAATTAAGGACTTCCATTGCACAACCTACTACTTCAAACACCTCATCTTTTAAAACCAGCTTCTGTTCCATCTTTATCCTTTTTTGAAACACGAATTGATACTAATGTACTCGAATAAACAGCTTTTAGTCAGTCCGTGTTCGCTGACATAAATTTGTGTCTATTCGTGTTCATTCGTGGTTCCCAAGCTTTTAGCCAGGGTCGATATAGGCAAGAATAAGTTATCCAATTGCTCAGGCAATGAAATAAAGGCAAATTGATTGTAATAGGCTTTTGCCTGTTCATGTTTTGCATCAACAAAAAGCCCTGCAATGCCCATTGTATAAGAGACATTTAACGTTTTTTGCATGGCATCAATCAGCAATATTTCCCCATAGCCTTTTCTTTGTTGATCTTGTGCAACGGCTAACTTTGCAAGTTTGGCGGCCGGAATTCTGTTAGGGTATTTATTTTTCCATTGATGGGGGATGTCTTCGGCCAAGACCTCACAAACCACAAGGCTCATGTAGGCAATAATCTCGGCTGGGTGTTCTGTATCAATTAAGACGAAGGTTTTAGAGAGTCCTTTCTCCATATGCTGACGTGCTATTTTTTGTAAAAAATGATTTAACGCTTTATTGCCACAATCAAACGCAGTTCGGTTATGTGCTTTAGAGAGCGGTTCAATGGTCAATGTCGAGATCACTTAATATGAGCTCTATAATTTTTAACCGCGTTAATTAACTTTGCATTGGGTTCGGGTGGGTTTTCCAGTACATCAAAAAAAACTTGAGCATCTTTTTTGCTTAGGTGTATCAATTTATCTTTTTCAATAATATGTTCAGCTTTCTCAAGCGCCGCTTGTACTAAAAACTGATTCAATGTCGCTCCAGTCAGGTCAGCGGCGGCTATCAGTGTTTCTTTGATTTGTTCGCTTACTCTGGCGGTAATACGTTCATTGCTTATAACGGTCATGGTATTTTCCTTGTTGGTGACATATTGACACCCTAAATTAAATTATACCGTCTTGTCAAACTTAATCGCGTGCCTTTTTAGTTGAACCACTAATGAACACGAATCGATACAAATTTAATGCTCTTTATTCGAGTTCATTGGTGTTTATTCGTGGTTCAAATATCAAACAACCAAGGGCCCGTTCTGAATATCCTTCAGCATTTGTTGCTCGACTTCCAACAGCCACGTTTTAATATCGTCTTCCGATTTCAACGTTCTACGTGGTAATTTGACCTGTTGCACTTTGGGCTCTAACAATTTAGCTGCATCCAGGGATGCAGCATCAAACTTGCTACTTTGTGCCTGAGTCCGGTCATTCCAATGCTGTATAGAACACGCTTCCAGACTATCGATAAGCTCTTCTATCGTATTAACGGTAATATCTTCCGGTTCATTAAGATCATAACTATCCAGAATGTGTTGTTGCTGCGCCAGGGTAAGTTTCTGCCAGTTATGATTGCCTTCAAGTTGTTCTTTTAATTGCTGATACTCCTGGCTGAACTGCTTACTGAGATGGGTAATTGCGGTACGCAGTTTATCTGTAATTACCGTAACTTGGGCCATGCCGGGATCAGGATCGTCTAATAAACTGCGATTACTGATAATGGCATCGTACTGCGTTTGTAATTCTTCATGGAAAGCCAGTCCCTTACAGAGCTGCAACAACTGTTTTAGGATGGTCCAGTTAGGGAGCCGCTTAGCAATCTTTTCTGCTGTGTGTTGCCAGGTATCGAGTTGTTTTTTTAATTCATCGCGCTGGTTGAAAAGCGCTAATAATTGCGCATTACCGGACTCTTGCACAATACCGTCAAGTATCGCAGTGTCGACTTTTTTAGGCTTAGGCGCATCCCCGCCAGCACTTTCCGCCAGTTGCCTGACTTTAAGGATAAACTCAGGGATTTTGGATAGCTCTTCTTGAGGGTGACATTTAATGCCCGCTTCGGTTAATAACTTTCTAACCTGAATCAGTTGTACGGGTTTAATCGTATCCTGCTCAACTTGAAAACTGGCTTGGGTTAATTTACTTCGATCCAGGGTTTTATTATCGACGGGTTTATGCGCCGCATCTTTTGCCCTGATAATACCGGCTGCCAATAAAGCAAAGAGGCCGCCATCAATCGCATCTTGTGACCAACCATAAGGGGCTGCTTTAAACCAGTCCCTTATCTCTGAGCCTTTTTTACTCACGCCAATAAACTTTAAGATTTCAGCGCATACAGGGTGTTTTTCAATGTCACTACTGTAGTCAACCGCTTCTAACGCGTTTTCAGCGCCATCCTGACGGGCACGGTCATAGACTTTGCCCCAGCCACTGTGATCGGCTTTATCAAAATCACGGTACAGTCTTATCATCGATGCTTTAGCGGCTTGCTCCAGCTGCGCTTTTAAATTGTTATCAAAAACTTCTGTGCCGCCCGCCTGAAACACTCTGACGCCTTCAATGATTTCTTTTAGCATAATGTCTACATGCTTCCTGGCTTCATTAAGGCGGGTTTCCATTGCGGTACGCGCATCTTTACCTTCTGATGTGGTGGGCAATCCTCTAATATCTAAAGTTGCTTGTGCCGCCTCTCTAGTAATAAGCGCTTTATGCAGCTCCGATTTGTTCCTTGCCGGGATATAAACATAAATAGTTGGCATGTCCTGATTAGCATTGTGCGCTTCTGCTAACAGGGATTTTTCGTCGGTTTGCCAGCCATCTTGAACCCAGATATAGATTTTTTTGTTGGCGTCATTGGGGACTTCGGCATCGAAGTTGAGTAGTAGATTTCTCTGTTCTTTGCTCTTTCCTTGAGTAATCCGCACTGTATTGGCAAGTTCCTGTATTTTATGATGAAGCAGGTCTTCCCGTTTATTTTCGATGCGCTGCATATTGCCAGAAAATTCTGCTTCTTGTTGACGGTAGGTATCGTGCCATTGACTACTTTCTTGAGTCTGTAATCGGTACTCCACACCACTGGACGTATCCAATGCCATTAAAATACCTTGCTCTTGCAATTGCTGTAAGAGCAAAGGGATTTTTTTACGCAACTCATTACTGCCCGTGTTTAAATCTTCTAACAAAAGATCAGCCAACATATGCTCGGTTGCTCGAACGCCAATATCCGCTATAGCATCGGTGGGTAGTTTTCCTATCAGATAAATGAGTGCTAACAGCCGTGACTGTAGCTGCTCATCTTCACTGCCTGCTGATAACTTGCCAATCGTTTCACTGATTTCTTTGGAGATCATCCCTGTTTGTAACAGATTAGGCGCTATCTGTTCGTAGATAAAATCTGCACCAATAACATGACCTAAGGGCTTGTCAGCACTTTTCTGCGTGGCTTCATGAATCACTTTAAGTTGATTACGCAGTTGCGAGACGGTGCCTGTGGTGTCTATTATCCTGAGTACTTTTTCCCAAAAACGGCGTCTGATGGGTAATATAGGATAATCAGAGACCATAATGGGTTCATCGTCTTTATTATGCTCTATCTTCGTGCCGTTAAGGTGTCTGGAAATCTCCCCCAGATTCTTGGAAATAACAGCTTGTACTTCAGGTTTGGCCGTTTCTTTTTTCTGAAGAATAATCTTACGGATGACAGATTCGACATCAACATCAGAAAGCTGCACCGGCACCTGAAAACGCCCCATTAATTTACTTAAGGACGCCGTGCCCGATAAGGCATTTTGCCCTGTTGCGACAAAAAGCAACTTGCCACCAAAGTGTTTACTACAGGTTTCTGTGACTTCCTGAACTTGATAGGCTTTGGTGGAGTCTTTATCTATATATTGTTGAACTTCGTCCAAGACAATTAAAGTCAGTGGAAACTTGTCCCCAATCGTTAGAGCATCCGTAATGGCTTCAATCATCTGGTCATTGGTGACATCATTGACTTTAGGGTATTCCGCCTTAAGCAGCTGACGCACTTCCTGATCGTTAGACGCCAAATTGGGTATCACTTCTAATAAAGCTTTGGCGATAAGGGGCGACATATAAAGATGAGACAGCTCCTTATGGAAATTCTTACCACTGTTTTCTACGGTTTGTTTAACCTTTTCATAGTAGCCTTCAGCTTTTAGCCACATGACAAAACGGGCGAGATGGTATTGCTCCGGCAAGCCTGCTGACTTAAAGACTATGCCGAGTAGCGCCAGGTACACATTTTCCGTACCTGCGCCAATAGTCCCGGACGCAGCATGTAAGCCGCCATAACGCTTGCCTTGCGTGCTGATATTTATAAAGTGATCCCTGATTTCAGTGGGCAATTTCGCGATATTGCGGGCTGAAATACCATCCGAAAAAGTATAATCGACCCATAAGGTACGCAGCATTTTAGCCAGGTGCGACTTACCTGAGCCATAGAATCCACTGATCCATACCCCTGGCTGTTCGTTACCCTTGTCTAATTTTGTTAGAAAGGTACTGAGAATTTTATCCAGGCCTTTTTCATATTCGCCATCACATACAAACGTATCCAGTTCATACCGAAGCGTATTTAACGCCTGTTCCGATAAGTCATCTTTGACTTCAGCCACGCCATTGTTGGCTAATTGATTTTCGATGGGGTCTTTAAGGTATATGTCACGGTTTATCATCAAGTTCCTCTATTTTCTCTAATTAGCCCGCTGTAATAGGTACAGCCTGGTAGTTCCATCCATCTCTGGCATCAAGTAATCGGTAATTATTGTTTTCAAACTCTCCAGGGAAGAAAATTAATAATCTTCCTGGAACATAAGTGGCTATTTTATTCACTAAGTCAGAGGCTTTTGCGTAGCCAAACAATGTGCCCACACCCACAATGGCAATCACTGTATTAATATCGGTTGCTGCTATTTGCACACGAATTTTTTCGACCAACTCCTGCATAAAGTCATCCAATGTAGTTTCTATATCTTCAGGTGACTCAAAATAACTCTCTTTATAATCCAACGTTGCCATCCATTCAGGAAAGACATTGCTTATATCAATTTCACACCAACCGTGCTGAGCATTGGTGGTCGCTATTTCAAATTCTGTGAGGTGGGCTCGAAACCTGAGTTCATCAGTTTTATCATAAACAACAAAGATCACTTTCTGTACACCCGCCAAACCTGTCTGCCAGGGTACGCTAATATGATTTTGGAAATTGTGTAATAAACGATTAAGGCGGCTACTCATTTTTATACTTCCTTCATATCTGAACCACGAATAAACACTAATTCACTCGAATAAAAAGCCTCAATATTCGTGTTAATTCGCGTACATTCGTGGTTCGATTTTTTTTCATCTATATTTTGCAGTAGTTGCTGCTCATCCGGGCTGAGAAAATCATCACAGCGCACGTCGACAACCCCACCTGATTTTTTATAATCAATAAGACCACGATAGGATGCGGCTGAAGCCATTTCCTCCATGTCTGAACCACGAATAAACACTAATTCACTCGAATAAAATGCCTCAATTTTCGTGTTAATTGGTGTACATTAGTGGTTCAATTTTTTTATTCATCTATATTTTGCAGTAGTTGCTGCTCATCCGGGCTGAGAAAATCATTACAGCGCACGTCGACAACCCCGCCTGATTTTTTATAATCTATAAGGCCTCGATAGGAAGCGGCTGAAGCCATTTCCTCTAGCCTTTCTAAAGGCGTATGTAAAAGCTTCATCCACGAGCTATTAAAAAGTCGCTCTCCACTGAGTCCATACAAATAGCCCTGAAATAATGCATAGCTGACATTAACGGGTGAGATATTGGGTATTTGTCGGGTTTTATGCACTTTACCTTTTAAAAATCCGGCCTGCGTCCAACTGCTGTTAATGTTCTTGGAAAAAGAATTTAGCGATACGGGAGAAAACCGGTCAGGGTCATCTTTTTTTAAAAGGTTTTCAATTTCTTCACGCTGTATCTGTTCCCCTCGTTTATGAGCAATAATACAGTCACTACTCATACGAAATATGGGGTCACGCGCATAGGCCAGTTGCAGAGCAAGAATTGCTTGTGCTTCAGGTTCAATATCCCAAAGTTTTCTGAATACGCGAAATAGGGGTAGCTTAGTATCTAAGCTGTAGAGATCTTTTAGATGCCTATAGGTAAGTTTGCGCGTGCTCTCTGTCGACTTATTTAAACAGTTATGCGTGATAATGTCGCTTTTATACTGTTCTAGTGAGGCAGAGACTGGTATTGCTGAAAACAGCATCTTTAATTCTGACAGCATCATAGTACGGCTGGAATGGGTACTATTTTTACCAAATTTAAAGCCAAATTTAATCAAGGCCTCTTGATGCGCACGACTCTCCATTACTGCTGGTCTCCTGCTTTATCGGAAGCTGCACCTTCAAGCACCCAATTATCGACTTCTACAACCTTAAACTTCCATAGGCGACCGACTTTATGAGCAGGCATCTGATATTTTGATATCCATGTGTACATCGTATCTTTTGAGATACCCAAGTGCTCAGCTATTTCTTCTACAGACAACCAACGTTCAGACACATCAACCCCCTGTATTCTAAATAAGGCATGAAAATACTTCATTATAAAATAGTTTCATCCGAAGAATTTGGTTCTTAGTGTATATAATTCAGTTTAAGAGGGTTTAACTGGGTTCTGCGACTATTTTTTAGTGTTTATTTCAGGGAATGCAAGTACATCTGCATTACGCCAGCAGCACCCACAAGGGTAGTGCTTGAGGTAACCGGGTTCTTTAAAATGCGCCATGATCTCCAATTTTGTATTATCAACAATTCCTTTTTATCATAGACTTTAACCATTAACTTTTACACTTGCTAACACACAATTCTAATTGTTTACTTTCAATACCAAACAATTAGAATTGGGTTTATCTGTCCGGCGTCAACTATCCTGGCCGGATCAATGACAATTATCCTGGCATATTTTAGTTAAAAAATGGGTTACTTTTTTAAGCTGTATTTTTTCGATAACTTTTCTATTTCATTTATGGTTGCATGATGAATAATGCGATTAAAAGCTGCAACGGTCATCATGGTCCTACGTGTTCTATTTCTTTTCCAAGAATAAGAAGAAGGGCTGCAATTACTAGAATAAGTCCTTCGGTTATGCATAGTTTCTCAAATAGTTATCTATAATAAAGTCCAGTCTCCAATTTGCCTGAAGACTTTTTTCGATGAAAAAATGTCTGACACCAAATTGAAAAAACATAATAATCAATATGGAAGAGATTGCTCAGGCAGACTGGGTTACATCATTTAATGTGTCTTACAAAGCCTAATAAGACACTTATATGGGACAATAATTTTCGATGATCACAGCCCGCCTCCGAGCAAGCAAACAAGTAGCAAGTGTTGTTTTGCATCACACCTGCTTTCAGATGTTTCAAAGTTGCCAGGCAATAAATCGTTTCTGATGCAATGCCGAGTCAAACATGCTTTTTCTGCAATTCTTTGCACTGATGCAAATAGTTATTTATGAGTAGAATCTGCTCCTTCCATTCACGGGAACGCATACCGTGCTTGGTAGAGTTGATGGCGCTGGCTGCTTTGCCTAACTCAGTCTTTGTTCCTGTTGATTTCTGCCACGGTTTCCATGTTCTGATCAGCTCCGCTTGCCGCGCCCGTCGTTCTGGTGTCCAGCCGTTCGCCATCGTTCCCCTGCAATAGTTCGTTTGATTGATTGTTGAAATTTTCCGCGCGAGGCGATACGCCATTGTTAACTTGTTGCGGCCCATGAGAAATGTTCGCCTGTTTCACGAATGCAACCGGGTGGGGGTTCTTTACCTCGGCCAAAGTTTGCACCGTAGTTCGGCACTGTGTTTGCGCCTTTAAAGCTAGTTTCAAGTAAGTTTCCATTGCCTGCAATCCCTGGCCCATATTTAAAGCTGCCCGCCGCGCCATTTCATTGAAAATCTTGTCCAGTGTTAGAGCCTGGGCCGTTAAGATAGCCTCGACACCTGAAAGATCACCACACTGTACTTTTTTCACTTCCTCCATCAGTACCGAATTGGTTACGCTTACATCAAGCTCGCCTAACGTGCTTTTAGAAAAGGCAATGGCAGTAATCGTGTTACCGAAAATGGGCGACAGGGCAACTTCTGCGAGAAGGCGTTCCCTGCTCTTTTTATCATCTTGCGTTATCGTCGCGATGTCGGCTTTTGTTTTTTCCGGTACTGTGTTAGCTACCTTTTTATATTTGCTCATCTGTTTTTAATCCTTATTTTTAAATAACAACCATGCGCCAATTTTGGGCCGCCGTATTGTTGCTTAATTACTGACTGTTTTCTGACTTTTTAAAACTATGGTTATGGTAAATAATAGGTACATACCGAATAGTGAACACTGAAGGCTAAAAAAACTGATCATAAGTTATTGATTCGCATGTAATGGCGTTCATATTATGAACACCTGTTCACGATACGGCATGACTTGTTCACGATACGGCATAAAGCGTTCATATAATGAACAAGCAAATCAATTTTCAGGTGACCAGTTTCGCCACTCATCGGAAGGTTTTTGATCGTTATAATCACGAAAAGTAAGCCGCCACCTTCTCGCCAATTGCTTGTGGAAATGTGCGTCCAGCATCAACTTAATGAAGCCGTGAGATTCCAGCTCTTTAAAAGCCTCGTGAGCCTTACCACGGCAGCAGCCTATGCGCTCTTTTGAGCCTCGGTAACGCTGTAGGCTATCGGTTCATACAACCGCCAATGCGTTTGCATCAGAATCAGCAATTTAACCGCATTGCCGCTCAATTTCTCATAGGCGGCAGAGCGGATCATTTCGACATCCTGAGCAATGTATTGCTTTCTTCTTAGTGCCTTTGCCATCTTAACCGCCTATCCCACCTCTTCTCTCGACAACAAAACAATCAAGCGCATTTTTCATCCTTTGGTAGATTTCCTTGTAAGGGAGTTTCGCCTCCATACCCTCGGTTAAAACCTGTGCTGCTGTTAGTTCAATTACACTGAGCTTTGCCAATTGTATTGCTGTCAATAATTCCCTAACCTCTGTGTAGTGGGGCTCGATAACCAATATCGATTTATGTACAGCGGTAGTAATGTTAGAAAAATATCTTTCTGCATTTTGATTGCCCCGTCCTTTTGCATAGACAACAAATTCTTGAATCTTATCGGTAAGAATCCCACGACTGTCTTTACCGGATGAACGCGCCAGGTGATAAGCTAACTTTTCACGCTCTTTTGATTTCTGCTCAAGTAATTCCTCCATTTTTAAGAACACATCGACAAGGCGGCGTTGACCTTCTCTTGATTTACGGCCGCCAATAAAGGGCATGGCTTTTAAGAACCCTGCCTTATTTAGCTCGAAGCATGGATACTCTTTGCCGCGGTTTTTGTATTTTCGCGGCTTAATTTCAAGCCGCGAGATTGTTTCAACTGCTAATAATTCATTCAGGGTTTGCAGTACGTTTTTATGCTGTCGTCCAAACTCTTTGGCAATGTCTCGACTATCGACGCAAATTTGGTTTTTTTTGCCCTGGATTATTAGATGACAGGTCAACGAAGCTTCAGAAGTTTCGACGAAATTAGTTTGTCTGCTTTTATTGGATATTTGGATACTGCTGCCTCTCATTAGATCACCCTCTTGCTGCTTCCAGCTTGATAACAAGCTGCTTGATTTCTTCGTCAGACTTGCCAGCAATACGAGCTTGATTGATGGCTTGCACTTCATTTGCAGGCCATGCGACACGCTCACCGCCGATCTGTACAGGTTTGGTGAATAAGCCTCGCTGGATTTTTCTATAGATTGTTGATCTTGAATCGCCAGTTGCCTGTTCGACAATTCGACGACGAAGCATAGGATTGATGATTGGTAAAACGCTTGTTGTAGCCATGTAATTCCCTCGGAAGGTTCGCGCCGCTGCGAGATTGCTACGGCTTATGGCTCTGTATTAAAGCAGGCTGATTTTTAGCTATTAGACAGAAGTACCTTTTGCTAATTTATTCCCATTGAACAAAATGGTTTTGCAAGGTTTCCGGCTGAGTTCGAGAGATTTGCCGTTGGAGCGCGCTAGGGGTGATTGGCTTTTCTTTTAGTCGGCTTGGTTTTTTGCCAAGTAGCTCACTGCCCGCCTGATCGATTGTTAATTGATTATTGAAGGTTGCTGCCGCTATTTTATAAACCTGCATTTTGTCACCACGGGGCTTTATTGATAATGGCTCAAACACGTTTGAGTGCAGTTCATGCCAATCAAGAACTAAATCCTGATTATCTGAAAGCGTTTCGCGCCAATCAACTACTAAACCATGCTCGCCTGAAGTGCTTTCGCGCCAATCAAGCAAAATGTACTTAAAAACAAGATTTAACTCGTCAATTGCAAGATTTAACTTGTCTCGTTCTGACAAATTGCGCTTTGAAATCGGAAAATCTTTGCCGCCGTAAAGCTCGTTAAATAATTCGTTGTCACGAACAATAAACGTTTCAAATGCAGCCAGGTAATGGCGTAACATTGATTTTATGCGTAACTCATTTGCTGGTCTGTGCTTAGGATTTTTATGCATAGTACCTCATCAAAATGCTAGCCATCCGGGAGGATTAAACGGAAACGGGGGATAACTCCTGCTTGTTGCTTCGCCAAGTTATCCAGTTAAATTTGGTTATACCGCTTTTTTTATCGGTGTTACATTCCAGGCTTTGCCGGTTTCGCATGACTCAAGAAAATTCGCCAGCTTCTGCAATGCAACTTTACGTTCATCAAAGTAATCATGGCGATTATAGACACCCTCAACGCCCTTGATCTTGTGATTAAGACATCGTTCAGCAATGTGCGAATCAACACCAAGTGCCGCCAAGTGTGTTCTGGCTGTGCGTCTAAAATCGTGGATTGTGAATGGGTCAATATCCGACATATTGGCTTTAACTTTCGACATTGCCACATTCAATGTGTTTTCGTGGATGTAGGGTAGGCGTCTGTCTTGATACTGTCTCGCCGGTAAAAGATATTCGCTACCATCCGCCAGCCTGATTAAATCCCGTAGACATTCAACAGCTTGTTTCGGTAAGGGTATGATGATCTCGGCTTTTGTTTTGGTGTCGGCAGTGGTCAATCTCCATGTTGCGTTTTCCAAGTCGAAGGCTGAGATTTTGGCCGTAACCAATTCACCTTTTCTGACAGCAAGCATAAGCAAAAGCTTTATAGTTAGTTCATTAAGGGATGAAAAGCCTTTAGTTTTTCGCATAGCCGCAAATAGGGTTACCAGTTCTTCACGCGATAACGCTCTATCTCTGGCCTCTTCTTTCCCGCCAGCATCGGAATGGTCAAAAGCTGATGCCGGGTTAAACTGGATGATATGCCGCTTGATTGCATAATCGAACATGCGCTTAGTCCAGCGTAAAACGTCATTGGCTACGGTTGGTGCGCCTCGATCAACAACACTTTCCAGCATCTTGGATATGTGCAGCGGCTTAACATCTTCAACCGGAATCTTGCCGATATTGGGCTTAATGTCTTTCTCGATCCTTGATCTGACGATGTTAGGATGCTTCCATCGGCCTAAAATATTTTTGGCAAAGTATTCATCGGCCAGTTGTCCGGCTGTATAAGCGTTTTTCTTGGCTGCGATTTTTTCTAAAGCTTCGGCTTTGCGTTCCTGCTTTTCCGCTGCTACGTCATAGCCTAGTGCCACCCTTGCTCGTAACTCTTTAGCTAGCTTACGGGCGTCTGCAATCGACAAATCCGTATAGCTACCCATCGTCAACCATCTGTTAACACCTTTGATTTTGTATCGAAACCGCCAGACCGGAATAGCAAAGTTTTCGCGGTAACTCAGATAAAGCCCGTCACCGTCGTTTTTACCTTCAAAACGATCACCGTTTTTTATCCATGCCTTGATTTGAACATCGGTCAGCTTTGCCATAATTCACGCTCCAGATGGTGTACCATTAAATTTATAATAATAATGCCATTGGTACACCTAGTTGTACACTTAAAATTTGCGCTTCAGTGAGATAGTCTGAAACCGATAGACACAAAAAAGCCGTGACTTGCACGGCCTTAAGTGGAGCGGTGGGACTGGTCTGGACAGTCTGAAACACTACTCAATATTCTGTATTTGTTCGCGCATTTGCTCGATCAGTACTTTAAGCTCAATGGCTATTTGTGTCATTTCCTTGTCTGTTGATTTGGAGCCCAGGGTATTGGCTTCGCGATTTAATTCCTGCATTAAAAAATCCAGGCGTCTGCCTACGGGTTCTTTTTGCTTAAGTACCCTTAATACTTCAGTAATATGAGTGTCAAGTCGATCCAGTTCTTCAGTAATATCAAGCTTATGAACAAGAATAACCAATTCCTGTTCCAGACGGTCAAAGTCCGGTTGCGCGACCAGTTCGGTGATTTTGTCCTTGAGTCTATTGCGGATCAGTAGCAGGACTTCTGGCATCCGCTGGCTGGCCGATCTTATAAAACCCTGCATTTTAATACAGCGTTCCTCGATCAAAACCTTAAGCTGCGCACCTTCCCGCTCGCGAACTTCCAGCAATTGTGCCAGTGTTTGTTTAACCACATGAATGATTGCTTCGTTGAGATGAGTTTTGTCAGCATCTGCTTCTTGCTGAATACCGGGAAAAGCCAACACATCCAATGCTGAAAACGACAGGGGAGCCAACATGTGTCCTTCAATCAGGTCGGTGGCTGCAAGCAATGCAGTTACGGCATCAAAATTAACGATGAAGTGTTGTCCTTCTTTAGCCTGTTTTTTATAACTTAATGTACATTCAATTTTGCCGCGGTTAATCTTTGCAGCAATAGTTGAGCGCAGATCGGCTTCAATAAAGCGCAGGCGATCGGGGAGTTTTAAGCTGATATCGCAATAACGGTGGTTGACCGAACGCAATTCGCAGGCTATCGTCAAGTCGTCAATGTCTCCTTCATTGCCGGCGTAAGCGGTCATACTTCTTATCATGGTTCACCTGTAGTAAAGTAAAAGATAGATGTCCACATTAGTTCTGTCCGCCCGTTGTTTGTATGTTAGCGCTGTAGATGCTATTTTACCGCACCTGATAAAGGACAAAATTTTGCAGGATAGCTATACAAGGTTAAAAAATCAATAGCATTCTAAACCCATACTTTGGGACTTGCATCTTTTCACTGGTCTATATGAATTCATCCTGAAAAAAGCAGTTTCAAGCCACAGAACTTGCTGAGAATCAACGCATTTGAATTCATCTGCCATTCACGATGAATAACAGTTTTATTTATTTTCAAGCTATTGATTTCGCTTTGTGTTTTTTGTGTCTCCAGGGTGAATTGAGGTTTTCAGGTTCATAAATTGCAAACCGGAGAGCTGGCAGATCAGGTATACTGTACTGTTTATATTTTATCGGAACACATAATGAGACCTAGTGGACGACACCCTGATCAACTAAGGGATATTAAATTTACCTGCGGTTATACCAAACATGCAGAAGGCTCTGTGCTGGTTGAATTTGGCGATACCCGGGTACTTTGCACTGCCAGCGTTGACAAGAGTGTGCCCCGCTTTCTTAAAGGTAAAGGGGAAGGCTGGATTACCGCAGAATACGGTATGTTGCCGCGTTCTACGCATAGCCGAATGGGACGCGAAGCCAGTAATGGCAAGCAGGGTGGCCGAACTCTGGAAATTCAGCGCTTGATAGGCCGCTCTTTGCGGGCTGCGGTTGATTTAAAGGCATTGGGTGAACACACCATCATGATTGATTGCGATGTGTTGCAAGCTGACGGCGGCACGCGTACTGCATCGATTACCGGCGGTTTTGTTGCCTTGTCGTTGGCGGTGGAAAAAATGCTGAAACGCAAACTGATCAAGGCAAGTCCGCTGCATGGGCAGGTCGCTTCGGTATCGGTAGGTATTTATAACGGCGTACCGGTACTGGATCTGGATTATGCCGAGGATAGCAGCGCCGAAACCGATATGAACGTAGTAATGAATGATGCCGCTGCATTTATTGAAGTTCAAGGCACAGCTGAAGGCCATGCCTTCAGAAAAGAAGAGCTGGATGCAATGCTGAAGCTGGCAGGCTTGGGTATCAAGCAATTGCTGGAAAAACAGCAGGAAGCGCTGGACAAATATTTATAAAAAGCAGCTTCCAATTTAAATATAACAAACACAGGAAAGAACATTAAACCTTGAATGTCTACATAACGAAAAAATAAATGGAGTCGGGTTAGCGATTATAGGAGCCAAAGTTGGTAAAGCGAACTTTGTAATACCCTCACCCTAACCCTCTCCCAAAGGGAGAGGGGACTTTGTGTCGCTTTACCAACGTCGGACTCTATACTTAACCCGACATAATTCGTTATTGATTTATTAAAAACCACTCGGAAATGCTTGCAAGAACCTTGATACACCTCCTGTTGTCGACATATTCGATTCACAATTAAAATCCGTTCCTAAAGTATATAATCAACTCGTTTACCCTGTACCTTTTACATGACCTTTTCAACATCACAACAAATTGTTCTGGCCAGCGGCAATCCGGGCAAGATCAAGGAAGTTCAGGCGATTCTTGCCAAGCATCCGATTATTCCGCAATCGGCGTTTAATGTTGCGGAAGCTGAAGAAACCGGCTCCACTTTTGTAGAAAATGCGATTATCAAAGCCAGAAATGCCGCCCTGCACTGCAAGTTACCGTCTATTGCCGATGATTCCGGCCTGGTTGTCGATGCCCTGAACGGTGCGCCGGGTGTGATTTCCGCCAGATATGCCGGGGCTGGCGCCAGCGATCAGGACAATGTGCATAAATTGTTACAGGAACTTGAAGGCGCTCCTGATAAGCAACGCAGTGCACGCTTTATCTGTGTCATCGTGTTTATGGAGCATGCTGATGATCCCTTTCCTTTAATTGCGCAAGGGGTTTGGGAAGGCAGAATTTTATATCATCCAAGCGGTGAAAATGGTTTTGGCTATGACCCGGTATTTTGGGTCCCCGAACATAATTGCGCGTCGGCTGAATTATCGGCTGCTGTTAAAAATTCAATAAGCCATAGGGGACAGGCCTTGCGAAGCTTTACGGATTTAATCAAGGTTAGAGAGTTGTCTTAACCGAAGGGGCGAATGAATCCGCCCCTAAAGGTCGCCTCATAATATTATTGTCAGGCATAATCAAAGGTGTGTTGCCCATGAAATCAAGTAAACAATTGGTCATTGCTGTATGTGTCGGCATGATATTTTCATTTCTGTATGGCGTTATAACAGTACAATACAAAATTCCTCCTTTTAACCAATTAAGCGCCGTAAAGCAACTTGTATACCCAGAACCAAATCCAAGCCTAAATTACCCGGATTATTTCTATCATAAAAAATCATTTTTCGAACAACATGGAGGTCATCAGTATGATGTTGTATTTATAGGTGACAGCATTACTGATTGGGCAGAGTGGGAAAATTTGTTTCCCGCGCTAAAAATTGCCAACCGCGGCATAGCTGGCGACAGAACCGATGGCGTGCTCAGCAGGATGGACAGTATATACTCCACAAATGCCAGAAAAGCCTTCATTATGATAGGATTAAATGATTTTTCAGTTGGTGCTGAAGTAAATGATGTGGTTGAAAATTACCAAAGCATTATCAGCAATTTAGTTGCTCATGGAATGCAGACCTATGTTCAGTCGACAATTCTTGCAGGCATTCAAAAAGCCGAGCTAAATAAAAATATCATGGCATTAAATGATCACTTAAAGAAGATGGCTGACAACAATAAATCATTCACATATATCGATCTTAACGCGGGCTTAGCAA
Source organism: Methylococcaceae bacterium (assembly GCA_024636875.1). Lineage (GTDB taxonomy): Bacteria > Pseudomonadota > Gammaproteobacteria > Methylococcales > Methylomonadaceae > JAGXGJ01. The sequence goes on from JAGXGJ010000019.1 coordinate 20,592, forward strand.
GGGGTTCAGTCCTGAATTCCAGATATTCACGAGATGGCGTCCATTTGAACGGTAGCGGTTATGCCGTGTGGAAAGATATGATCAAAAGTTACGTTCAATAAATGCCTGACAAAACCACTTCCGCTTCGCTCCACTGCCGTTAGTGAGCTTGTTCGATGAATACACTATTTCCCGTCGCCCGGCAATTTGCAGAGACTGTTATTCAGATAACTCCGCTAGGCAACGGCCTGATTAATGATACGTATCTGGTTACGACGGATTTATCGCCTTTTGTTCTGCAACGTATAAATCGCAAAATTTTTCCAAAACCCGATCAGATTATGGCCAATCTGCTAATGCTTAATCAGCATCTTGAACATAAATCAAGCGCGGCGGTTAAACTTAAAATCCCGGCTATTTTAAAAACCGCAACTAGCTATCAGGATGAACAGGGTGATTACTGGCGAGCACTGGATTTTATAGATAATACTGAAAGCCTGGAAACATTCAGCAATATCAGCCAGGCCCAACAGACAGGATTTGCGTTAGGACATTTTCATCGTTTAGTCAGTGATCTTGATCCTCTACTTTTGCATGATACCTTGCCCGGTTTTCATATTGCCCCGGACTACTTAAGCCATTATCATCAGGTCTTGACGCAAGCACCCAGACAACATGCAGCCGAAAGCCATTATTGCGCCGGGTTTATAGCCAGATTTCAACATATAACAGATGATCTGGAAACGGCGAAACAGCAGGGATTATTGTCATTGCGGGTTATCCATGGCGATCCCAAATTAAATAATTTTCTTTTTGATCAACACAGCAAACAAATCGTCAGCATTATTGATCTGGATACGGTTAAGCCGGGTTTGGTGCACTACGATATTGGTGATTGTTTACGTTCCTGCTGCCACAGGCCGGAATCCAATGAATTTGATCTGGAAATTTGTGCCACTATTTTAAGGAGCTACTTATCAGAAGCCGGTGCGTTTTTTTCTGATCATGATTACCAGTATTTGTATGCCGCCATCCAATTAATTCCGTTTGAATTGGGCCTTCGATTTTATACCGATTATCTGGAAGGTAACCGGTATTTTAAAATAACCGAGCTTAACCAAAACCTGCAGCGCGCAGTCGATCAATTCCGCTTGTGCGAGAGCGTCATGGCGCAGGAATCGGCCATCAAGACACTGATAGAACAATTAAGGAAGCAGTGATCAATTTAACTATCGCCAGGTTATTCGCATTGGTGATCATTTGACAGTTTTACCGGAGAGGTAAGCACATTGCGGACAAAAGCCCATTCAAAGCAGCGTGAACTTGTGATCGGTTACGGCTTGGTGTTGCTCGGTGCATTAGGTTTTTCAGCCAAAGCCATCATAATCAAACTGGCTTATGCCGCCAACGGTGAAGTCGATGCCATTACCCTGATGGCTTTGCGGATGTTGTTTGCATTGCCGTTTTTTTTGCTGGTTGCGGTCTGGAACAGCAAAAAATCCTCCGCGCTACCGCTGGATAAAAAACAATGGGCGGTGATAATAGTTCTGGGCTTGATGGGCTATTACATAGCAAGCTATCTGGATTTTATCGGTCTGCAATATATCTCGGCAGGACTGGAGCGGGTTATCATCTTTCTGTATCCCACCTTTGTCGTATTGTTTTCTGCTATTGTCTACAGGCGGCGCATCGCTGCTCGTGTTGGTATTGCGCTGGGCTTAAGCTATGCCGGCACTCTGCTGGTTTTTATCGAACAGCTGTCGATAATATCCTCCGGTCTCTTTTTGGGTTCAGGCCTGGTGCTGGGCAGCGCTATCATCTTTTCGTGGTTTGTCATGGGCAGCGGCGTTATGACGCAGCGCATTGGCTCGGCGCGTTTCACCGCTTACACGATGACAGTTGCAAGTGTCGCAACGCTGGCGCATTTTGCAGTCCTCCATAGTACTGCGCTTACCCGGTTGCCCTCGTTCCCATACGCCGCGTGGGAACGTGTTTATATCCTGGCATTAGTCATGGCGGTTTTTTCTACCGTGTTGCCAGCATTTTTTATGAACGCAGGCATCCGCAGAATTGGTGCCGGATCAGCGTCCATTATCAGCACCACCGGCCCGATAGCCACCCTGGTTCTAGCTTATATGCTATTGGGTGAAGCAATCACCCCGGATCAATTGGCAGGCACTTTTCTTGTATTAGCGGGCGTTTATGTGGTAAGTCGGGTTAAACTTGATAGTACAAGCTAGTTTTTCTCCGTGTTATACGTTTCTCAGTGGTGAAGTGAAGATTTTAGGTCAAAGACATCATGAACTATTTCTGCATTTCTTTTTTGAAAAGCGTATCCAGTTTTCTGTTTGTATCCTGATTGTATAGATATGAACGATCGGCTACAGCCGCTTTTGGTGCAGTTGTAATTGCTGTTGGGACGACGGGTTGTGAGAATACGTGCGTTTGGGTGGCCGGGTGGTCTATTTTTTGGGCTTTATTCAGACGAAATACTTCGCCGTAAGTAGTGTCCACATCGAAATCATCCCAAATAAACAAAGGGTATGCGATTGGTTTGGTGGGAAGCGGGAAGGTAATTAAATCAGCAACACCAGCACCCATGCGCCCCAAGGTATTGACCAGGCCTTTCAGGAAGCCGCCGGATACACCGTAAAAGAAATTACTTTGATTCATCGTGTTAATGATGTTTTTGGGAATTTCCAGAAATCCCAAACTCAGGTTAGTCCAGCCACTAAGAGCTTTTATTCCGATTTTCCGACCGTAGCTTGTTTGCTGCTGCGGTTCATAGACTTGAGTGGCGGGTGTATAGGCCATATTGCCATAACCCTGCTGGTACATATCCGCCTGTGTCATCAGTGGATAGGCAATCAACAGGCTGGTCAAAAGAAAAGAAACAAAAAAATAATTGAATTTAATCATGGCAACTCCTGCTCTTGTATTAAAAATAGACTCAGTATAGCAGAGCTGTTTTTATTTACTTTTTCAGCGCCTTGGCAAGAGCGTTAGCCATTGAACCCTGAGACGGCGCTTGCTGCTTGGGCTTATTGATGTGTTTTTGACTTTTCCGTTCAGGCCTGGATTCGACAGCATCTGAATTGGTTTTCATCGTTAAGGCAATGCGCTTGCGATCGATATCCACTTCCAGTACCTTGACTTTCACCATATCGCCGGTTTTTACCGCATCTCTGGGATCCTTGATAAAGGTATCGGATAAATGCGAGATATGTACCAGACCGTCCTGATGCACACCGATATCAACAAACGCGCCAAAGTTGGCAACATTGGTTACAACGCCATCCAGCCTCATGCCCGGTTCAAGATCGGATATTTTCTCTATGCCTGCCTTGAATTCCACGCTTTTAAATTCCGGCCGGGGATCGCGCCCGGGTTTTTCCAGTTCTTGCAGAATATCAACAACGGTAGGCAGACCAAAATGTTCATTGGTGAAATTTGCAGGATTCAGATTGCGTAAAAAGCTGCCTTGACCGATAAGGTCGCGGATGGATTTCCTCGTGCTGTTGATGATGGCTTCAACTACGGGATAAGCCTCGGGATGGACCGCAGACGCATCCAGCGGATTATCGCCATTCAGAACGCGTAGAAATCCCGCCGCCTGTTCATAAGCCTTATCGCCCAGACGCGGCACTTTTTTCAATTGCTTGCGGTTAACAAATGGCCCGTTTTCATTACGGAAGGCTACGATATTTTCACTCACACTGGCTGACAAACCGGATACCTGTTTTAACAAGGATACGGATGCCGTGTTTACATCGACACCAACTGCATTGACGCAATCCTCAACGACGACATCAAGTCCTCTGGCCAATTGAAACTGATTGACATCATGTTGATATTGGCCTACGCCTATGGATTTGGGATCAATTTTAACCAGTTCTGCCAGTGGATCCTGTAAACGTCTGGCGATAGAAACCGCGCCGCGCAACGACACATCCAGATCGGGAAATTCTTTAGCGGCAAGCTCGGACGCTGAATAAACCGACGCACCCGCTTCCGATACCGTGATTTTGGCAAATCCCAGTTCGCTGTGCTGCTTCATGACATCAGCAACCAGTTGATCAGTCTTCCTGGAGCCTGTGCCGTTGCCTATGCTGACTAAATCGACGTTGTGCCTGCGTATCAGTTTTGCCAGTGTATCAATCGACTCATTCCATTGCTTGCGCGGCGGGTGCGGGTAAATAGTATCCGTCGTCAACACTTTTCCGGTAGCATCAACGATGGCGACCTTAACGCCGGTGCGTATCCCCGGATCTAGGCCCATCGTGGCTTTGGGGCCTGCAGGCGCGGCTAGCAACAAGTCTCTTAAATTACTGGCAAAAACGCGAATGGCTTCCAGTTCAGCCGCTTCCCTGACTTTAAGCTTTAAATCCAGATCGATGCGCGTGAATAACTTGATTTTCCAGGCCAAACGCGCAGTTTCTGACAGCCAGGCATCGGCCGGTTTTGACGTGTCGGTAATATTTAGATGCCGGGCTACCAACCGGACGCAAAGGTTGTGCTCCTCTTTGTCTTCTGCGCCGGGTTTTAGTGTTAATGACAATAAATCCTCATTGCGCCCACGAAACAGCGCTAAAGCACGGTGTGAAGGAATTTTGTTGATCGCTTCCTGATAATCAAAATAATCCTTGAATTTTTCTGCCTGCTGTTCTTTGCCGGCCACGACCGTAGCGTGGATTATACCTTTTTGCCAAATGCGTTCACGCAATTCAGTCAATAATCCGGCATCTTCAGAAATGCGCTCCATGATTATTTGCCTTGCGCCATCCAGGGCGGTGGTTGTATCGGGGACGCCTTTTTCTGGATCAATATAACCGGCGGCGATGTGCTCCGGAATCAGGCTGCGGCCATCCAGCAGGGCATCAGCGAGCGGTTCAAGTCCTGCTTCACGGGCAATCTGCGCTTTTGTGCGGCGCTTGGGTTTGTAGGGTAAATACAAATCTTCCAGCAGGGTTTTGGTGTCGGCATCATCAATGGCTTTTTCCAGTTCAGGGGTCAGTTTGTTTTGCGATCTGATGCTGTCCAGAATAGTTTTGCGCCGCTCGTTTAATTCGCGCAAATAACCTAAACGTTCTTCCAGTTGCCTTAATTGAGTATCATCGAGGCCGCCGGTCGCTTCCTTCCGGTAGCGGGCAATAAACGGCACAGTTGCGCCTTCATCCAGCAACGCAACCGCTGCGCTGACTTGTTTGCTGTTAGCAGATAATTCTTCGGCTATGCGTTGGATTACGTCCATTTTTTAATTTCTTGTGCAGTTTGAAATGGCCGTATTGTAGCAGCTGGATGATAGTTTATTCAGAATTCTTGATGTCCTGTTCAATGGATGCAATTGTTAGTTTTCCGCCCAAGCAATCAGCTATCCCACTTTAACCTGGTAACCAAAAAGGCTCCTGACGACTTTTCATAAAATAATAGGATATGCTAATATTCCATTTCTTCCCGGGTATAAACTTACCGACCCGGTAAACTTCCTATTAAACTTTGCTTTGAGACATCAATGGAAAATTTCACGCCTCTTTCGGCAATAACCGGTGGTGCACTGATTGGCGTTAGTGTCACTTTGCTTTTCCTTTTTAACGGGCGCATTGGGGGCGTCAGCGGCATCATGAATGGTATATTTTTTGCCCAAAAAACGACCGCATCTGGCGGCTGAACTTTCTTGCCGGACTCGTTCTGGGTGCCTTTATCTCTCAACAGTTAGCGTCGGGCTTTAATATACCTCGACAGAATTACCCCTTGATTTTACTTGGATTGGGCGGCTTTCTGATCGGTTTCGGCACGCGTATGAGCGGCGGCTGCACCAGTGGACATGGTATTTGCGGCATTGCCAATTTATCGATTCGCTCCCTAATCGCCACGCTGATCTTCATGGCGACCGGCATATTAACCGTTTATATTATTCGCCATAGCCTGGAGCTTGCCGCATGAAGCTTAATCTCATTGCCTTGCTCTGCGGCATAATTTTCGGCATAGGCCTATCTTCTTTATAGCCGGTAATCATGGTATAGGGCTGGTTGACCGAGATAATGCGGTTGTCGGCGTCGGTAATCACCATGCTTTCGGTGCTGTATTCAAATACCTGTGCCGCAAGCTTGATTTGCTGCTCGGCCGCCACGCGGCCGGTAATGTTCATTATGACGACGTGGAAATAACGTTAGTCCTCATTTTCAAATAGCTGTAAATGGACTTCAACCGGGTAGAGTGAGCCATCCTTGCGTTTATGCACTGTCTCAAAGTTCACCATCGGCAATTCATGTCGTCAGAGGGGATTTATCAACGCCTCAAAGGACTGCAAATTGAATTCAGGCTTCAGATCGAGAGGAGTCATTGCCTGCAATTTTCCTATTGTAATTTTACTGCCTTTTGTACAACCGGCATGCCTAAGAGTTCATGCCTGATCTGGGTCAGGCGTCCGGTCTGACAACTGCCGCAGGCGTAGTCGTGCATTGCCAAAAAATCCTGTCCGAAGACGGCAAAAAAGTCTGTCTTTATTGTCATTCGGAGGCGCCCGGGCAAAAAGAGCAAGCCATAGTGCAAGCGTTCAGCACCCGTTTCGAAACCGCAAGCAACAAGTCGTATGAAGGCCTCCAGAGCCCGTGTTGCGAAAAGCGCCCCGATAAGCTCTGGCATCTATGAGTAGACGCTTCAGGCGACGTATCGGCTATCTCAAGGAGAAGCTTGCCGATTTAGGAACCGTGTTTCGCAGTCACAAGTCTGAACCCGGCTTTGGTCCGGTATACCGCCACAAGGAGGAACGCGTCGATGGCCATCTTTTTATCACGCTGTTGGCCTGTCAATTCGTGCAAGTCATCCGCCGTCGCCCTGGCAACTGTCAAATCGATGCGAGCTGATATTCGATCCGTCAGACGCCGGGCGGCCAATGCCGCGTCACTCCAGTTTTCGCCGTGCCGATGGAGTCGCTCTGCACATCAGAAAGGCCGCACACGCTGAACCGGAACAATTGGCTGTCCACCGTGCTTTAACTATTAATCCGGCATCGGCAGGTATCAGCAAAACTATTACATAAAAACTGAGGTGGGACGTTATCTTTTTCAGGTGCAGTACCACTTGATATTTTATTTCGTAAGCTTATGAATATAAGGATGTTTTATGTTTTCGTGTTAAACCCGGGTTAGGTCTGTTTTGCCGAATGTAGTCAGATCCAGGGAGTAATGAAAAGGTTTATGTCAAATAGCCAGTCTGGTCATTATAGACTAAGCTTGGTTATACCAATAATAAAAGTACATGGGTACAAAATTGCACTATTACGCTCGTTTATCCAATCTATATGAGATGAAGAAATGAAAGTCTTCAGCTTGTTATGGATTTTGTGTTGTTTATTGTTTTCGCAGTTGCTTTGCGCAGATGATGCCTCTGTCGAATATAAAATAAAGGCCGGTTATTTATATAACTTCACTAAATTTATAACCTGGCCAGAAAATAATTCTGAAACCTTTAATCTTTGTATTTTGGGAAAGGATCCCTTTAGTGAATTAATTGACCCCATTGAAGAACGGTCAGCGTTTGGGTTACCTATTAAATTATTCAGATTTGACAGCCTTGACGCCCTTAAACGCACAAATACCAAGCAGCATTGTCATATTATCTTCGTCAGCTCCTCTCTGGGTTCTGTCAGTGAAGATATTACCAGTAAACGTACGCTGGTTATTCGGGATATTAATAAGACATTAACAGTGGGTGAAAGTAATGACTTTGCAAGGCAAGGCGGAATGATTGGTTTTGTTAACAAGGAAGGCAGAATAAAATTACAGATTAATCTGAAAAGGATTAAACAGAGCGATTTGAAAGTCAGCGCGAAA
>JAGXGJ010000121.1 GCA_024636875.1 Methylococcaceae bacterium
GCAGAAAACTTCCGAAATACTATATATCTGCTTTTTCTATTACAAAACATAAAGTTAATCGTGTTTATTTAGAATTTATTGGAGCTAAAACCATTGTAACTTGTTGATTGTAGGATAAGATTTGTGGGGATACCTCAGGGTCTGACCCTAATACTGAATACTGGACCCTAATACCGTTCAGCGTTTGGCTTATTGACAACGGCAGGCTAATGGGTGACCAATTATGCACTTATTGTAATTCTTCAGCTACCTCAAAACCAAAAACCAATGAGTCGTAATCTGGTGTGCCATTATTATTAACGTACACTTTTAATTCATTGGAGTCAGTGTGCAAAAAAGTTTTAACCATCGGCAATTGGCGATCTATTACGCTTTCAAATAAAACTTTATTTTTATTATCAATAATTTTAACTTTAACTTTAACATTTGCTACTTCAGGTGGCGCCTCTTTTGGTATATCTGCCATATTTGCCCAATAATCACCAGAGCAGCTGTTCTGACAAGCAATTTCAAAAATGGTATCAGATGATTCTCCCGGATGGACAGACCATTCTTGTGATGATCCTATCCGCTCAACTTTTCCCCATTTATCTCCAAGAATGACATTCCTAATCGACGTAGTCATCATTATTGAATCGTGCCGCATTTGGGGATAATATCCGGCGAACTCATTTACAAGGGCTTCAAGGTCCGTTTTTTCAAACGGTCGATCCTTTGCGAACACAAGGACAGCGACCCCGTTGTCAAGCTTGAACTCCCCCGGTAGACGCCGGAATGATGCGCCAATCCCATGGCCCTCCATTACTTCCCGTGCCAGTATACCGATCACGCGCTGATCCTCTGCTCTCAGATGATATTGCGTTGGACTTGCAACCACCAAATATGATGCATCCAGGAAGTGAAACGGAAATCCGTCACGCTTGTCGACGTCGTTTGATGAGAGAATATGATCACAGAAAACCCGCCGTTTATGTCCGAATTTGCAGGCATTTTGTAAAATTGCGGAATTCAGAATAACAGAACTGGCCAATACATAAATACTCCCGCGTTGCTTTAGCTCCAGCTCATCTATGCTGTCCAATAAATTCGAGAGCACGTTGAGGTCATTCCTGACTTGTGGGTAGAATCTATTCTGTGGAACGAGCCTGCCGAAGATGTCAGTGACACTGGCGGCTACTGGATAGAAGACACTGGCAGAACTCGCAAGCAGGGCTATAAACACAAGCCCGACTGAGGCTGATCGCCATAATCTATTCGTAATGTGTGTCCAGAGACCTACAACAATTACTGCGATACCCAAGGCAATATCTGGAATCAGAAGATAATAGTGCTGTGGACCAAAGTCTTGAGTCCTTTGGAATAGCGCGAAGACTATGAAGGACTGCATGAATAGAAACATTCCAATAACCCGCGTATCCTTTCGCGCAGTAAGCCAGGCAAGCCCTACCAGACTGCAGATAATTACACTCCATCCAAAATAAGAGGGGAGATTTTCTGCAGCTTCGAGCAAGGAACTACTGGACTTGTAAGCCGAATATATATTCGAATAGTCTGTGCGTAATATCCTCAATATTAACGGTGTAGCGATCACAAACAGCGCAATAGTGAAAGTCAGTCCGATGACGACTGCATTGCTGATTGTGGTAACATACTGTTTCAAAACGCCACCGTGGTGCCGCTGATAGATGTCGAGGCACTGCGCCACAGTAAGCGCCGGAAAGAATGCCACAACCCAGAACGCATAGTAGCGCCTTAACAGCACGAGAAGGCAAAGGAGCATCCCTGAAGTGACCAGATGGGACAAACTCTGTTCAGCGAGCGGCTTCGCGAAGTTTAGTAGTAGGATGCATCCTATTACTAATACTCCAATTACGTCTGGCAGCCCACGTAGCATTGGAGCCCACAACGCATGGAACGCAAGGACACTTGCAGTAGCTAACACTAAGGGAAATAAGGATTGCTTGGGTAATTGCTGAGGGATTATCCGCTGTGCCAGTAGGCCAATTATGAATGCACCCGGCAAAAGAGCGACAGTGGTAATGGCCAATATGTACGTCAGGCGGCTGGTTCCGAACAAATACTCAAACGGAACCAGCGGCAGTACTGGCAGCAGGTTGTAATCACTATTCCGTACTGAGTCTATCAGCATGGACAATGCACTCCTGGGATTATGCATGAGTGCTTCACTTAAATCCTGGGACATGTGCCAGTAGCCTGACCAATCCCAGAAATAGACATAGTGCTCCTGGGTCACGAAATAGGCGGAAAACGCATTGGCAAGGATTGCTAAGCCAAGTAAAGCTCCCACTACACCAGAGTAGCCTCTGGCCAGTTCCAAAAGTGATGGTTTGGCTCTTATATTTAATAGCATGCTTACAACCGTTTAAATAATTTTCTCGATGATGTAACGAGGACGACGTTTGGTTTCTGAGTATATTTTCGCTATATATTCGCCCATAATTCCCAAACATAAGTAAGTATAAATCCAGACAAAACAAAGAAAAAAGAAACACCTTGTCCAAAATTAACCCCAATATTACTAATGCCAAATAAATCCACTGAGTGATGAATCACTATCATTAAGGCGGCAAAGAACCTCAGCGAGGTTAGCTGGTCAAATTTGTCAGCGTCATTTCGCATGGTTAATGGCTCAGCGCTTGCGCATCAAGATCAGATCTTGAAACGCATTTGCTCCGCGCGGCACATAGTCGATGATGTCGAAATAGCGGCCGAAGCTCTTGCGCGTGAATATCTCAGACTGATACGTGGCACGGTAGTAAGACGGCGGCGCGATGCCGTCAAGGGTAGGGTCAAGAGCCGCGTCCCAGAAGCCGTCGTGGGGCCAAACGGGGTTCAGTTTGGCAAGGGAGAATGACAGCGCAAAATCACCGTGCGTGGTGGCCAGAAAATACCCGCCAGGTTTGAGCAAACGATGCATTTCCCGCAGCCAGTGGTCCTGCACGTCGCGCGTAAGATGGGTGAAGACCGAATAAGAAAATATGAGATCGAACACAGCTGCATCGTATGGCGCCGGTGGCATGGGGTTCAACACCGAAAAGCGCCCAGAAGCAATGTTGGCCTTGCACCAATCGATTGCGAAGGGATCGATATCTGAGCCGTCCAACTGTATGCCGGGGTCGGATGAGAGAAACTGAAACGAGAGTCTCCCGCAGCCACACTCCCAGTCAAGCACGCGTTTGATGAGGTCCCAATCGACGCGGTTCTTGTTCATCAGCCCAACGAAATCTCCGAAGGTCTTCAGCGCGCCGACCTTGAAGAAATTGAGATTGCGCGTGTGAACTACCCGGTACATGTAATCTTCGGGCGGCGACGGAAAACTATCGACATCAGGCCGGACAAGTTGCGTGAGCAGGCCGATGGGCCGGCCCTTTTGCAAGGCGACGATTTCAAGCATTTCTGCGCCCGCTGGGCCGATTTCGCCGATATCAAGCTCAAAACTCAGGCCGGTCTCCGCGCCATGCGGGATCCACGACGCATACGTGGCGACATCGGGGCGTTTCTCTGGCGTGTGGCGCAAAACCTCGCGGCCCTTGTACCAGACGGCGTAGGCATGCATGGACGTTTCAGACACGACCGCCCAGCCGCTGACTGCGATACATCCTTCACGAACCGGTTTAATATAATCGATATAGCCGCGCATCAGCGGCACACCAACGTTGGCGGGACTGACCGATGGTAAATGTGTGAGCCGATAGAGTTTCTTCATAAATGTTGACCATCCTAATGAGGCTATTTTTGTTAATGACACAAATTAAATATCGTATCGGTTTCTGCATGAACGATGACCGTTGGCAAGTGCATAAAGAACATCTCGTTAGAGTAGCCGCCCCATATGCTATTAAAGGCGGTATGGATATACCAGAATTCGTCGTGTGGTGAATTCAACGCCAATATTTAGCGGTTCGCTCGTAAAAACAAGTCTAAAAATCGCTGTGATTGCAATGAAAATCCTCAACCTACGCTCAATGTATATGTTTTATATTTCAATCGAAAGGATATTTCGTTTTTTTGCCCACTCCAAATACAGAAAGGTATCATGTCTTACATATTTATGAGAAATGGCGTTAACATGGTGTTCTCTGCAGCTTCGGTTATTTATTTAACACCTTACGCATCCAGGCTGCCGTTCTGACAATCCCTTCTTCAAGTTTCACCTTCGGCTCCCATCCCAATTCCTGGCGTGCCAGGGAATTATCCAGAACGCTGACTGGTACATCAAATGGTCGGCCGGGCAGGTAGTGACGAACAACCTTCCGACCAAGAACCCGCTCAAGCAGACCGATCAGTTCGTTAAGGCTAGTGCCAACGCCCGAACTGATATTGAAGACTGACTTTGCACCTTCGTAATCAACGGCGCGGGCAAATGCCTCGGCAACATCGCTAATGTATAAATAATCACGGGTAACTGTGCCATCACCCCAGATTTCAAGCGGCTGATTTCGGATGGCTTTACTCAAAAATACGGTCACTGCCCCTTGAGCAGTCTCAACGCGCTGGCGCTCACCAAAGGGGTTGGCCACCCGGAGAATATTCGCCTTGATTCCATGCAGATGCTGAAACAGCAGCAGGTATTTTTCAATCGCAAGCTTCGTGATGCCATAGGATACGCCAGGCTCGGTCGGATGGTTTTCGTCTATCGGTAGATACGCCGGATTGCCGTAAACAGTACCGCCAGACGAAATAAACACAATTTTGCGGACCTGTTTAGCGACCATTGCATTGAGTAGTTGCAAGGTGGCTACGAGATTGCTTTCCACATCATAAACCATATCATCGTTGGAGCTCTTGGGCAGAGTTGTCGAGACCAGATGCAACACAACATCAACACCATCTATTGCTACGCTCACATCATGGACACTCATCAGATCACCTGTCAGCCACTCGACTTCTTCTTCATCCGAAAACTGGCGATAGGGTTCTACACGAGGACGTTCAAAAATGCGTAACGCATGGCCATCTTTGAGTAACCGATCCGCAATGGTTGATCCAATAAAGCCACCGCCGCCAAAAATTGCAATTTTCATCGTGTCAAACCAATTACGTTCGTTGCAGCGATACCCAAATTACCTAGGGAAAGAGTCAAAGAAACAAGCCTCTCAATTGCATGTAGCAAAGTGCCATCATAGGGCAGCGGCTCTTCAGGATAGTCGTCCCAGCCAAAGTCCAAATTGATCAATGGAGCCAAGGCCGATGCCTTGGCCCAAAACATTGTTCCTACTGGAAAGACAAAATGTTCAGGTAATTTTTCAAGCCCTATCTGCGCTGCAAGTGGTTCAGCAAAGGCCAGATTAGCTCCCCAACCTACACTATAAGGATCATCGGGGAAAACCATCCCAATCGATGCATCGTCCTTCATGCGCGCCAGGATGCTGTCGGCCATTGAGCCTGATTCACCACCGAGCAGATTCTCTAACAAGAACTGACGCCACGACTCGCCCATCGAAGCATCCTTTATAGCCACACTCTTTTTTGTGTGGAGGTGTCCGACAAAGTCATAGTTGGCCAATAGCCTCTGACCAAATGCCGTAAGAAAGGGACCGATATCCCGACCCCGATTCGGCACAAGCTGAATATCGACTATTTTGCCTTTGTAATCTTTTAGATCGTTAACAACCGAGTCACGAGCCTCTTCATTAGTGATGCTAACAAACAAGTCGGGGCAAATCCTGTTATACGCCAGGCGAGCAACTATTTCTGGCAACAGCTCCGGGTAGTAAATGTGCAAATGCAATGCAACGCGATGATTGCCTGACAACTCTTCTGCCGTTGTTTTCTGTGCAACAATCACGGGATAATTCCATGGCCCTTCCGGTTGCCCCGCTCGCAAGTAATCCGCAAACGGGTCTGCTCCAGGAATTGCAACCCCGTGCTGCTCCAGATAAATACCGGGGTGAAAGCCCGGAAAGGGTTTTCGGCGGTTAATCCCGCTTGCCCATGCACGAACATAAAAACGAACTTCATCTTCAATCGTCTTATCTTGCTGATAGGGGGGGCACGAAAAGTCTCGCCGAAACAGACCGGAGCCGAGAATCGTTTGCATATCGACCTTCTCTTGCTGCGTACATTCGCAAACCCTTTTAGCCAAAACCTCCAGACTTGCGACATACTCAGCCATGTTGAAATAGGCCATCGATGCTGCACGGCATTGTTCCGCAACATCCTTGCGCAAAGCTTGTGAACCGGCCAATTCCAGGATTTTTTTGGCCATATTAGACGAATCAAGATATTCCGCAACACAATGACTCCGCAGACCACTCTCAATGAGAAAATCCGCAATTCCGGTTGTCTTGTCGAAACAAAGCACTGGCAATCCATGCGCCATTGCATCAATCGCAACATTCGGCAATGGGTCTAACCGTGACGAAAGCAGCAGCAGATCGGCTTCTTTATATGCAGTTTCGATGGCCGCAGTTTCACCTACGAATATAACATGTTCCTGAAGGTCAGCACGTCGAATCTGGTCTGCCAGATAAACAGAATAGCCAACGTCGTTATCAGGATCATAGCCATTTCCGATCCAGACGAAACGGCACCTGTTCCCATCAAGTGCATGAACCACACGGGCAGCACATTCGATAAACAGGTCAACACCTTTGCGTATCTGCACAGTGCCAGCGCCAAGCACAACCACGGTGTCCTCAGCAAGACCCTTAGGCCGGATCAAGCGGTGTATGTGAGTGCTCTCTGCCTGGAGCTGCTCTTCACTGAATTCGGCCAAAGGCAACAAACATCGGCCTTGGGGAAGAATGTGAGCGGACCGGTCACTCAGATCAGGAAATTCAGCGAGCGCGTTTTCCATGGTCACATTTGCCGAGAAAACAACCTCGCCTGACCAAAAAAGGGCGTCTCTGAACGCGTTCCGAGGACGGGTATAAGAGGCGAACTCATGAATCAAGCTGATTACAGGAATAAAATAATCGCCCAATGGTGGCAGCACTACGCGTGATTCTATGCTGTTAACCAGAGCGAACTTGAAGTTAAAACGCGCACAGAGTTGGCTAACAATATCATTTGCCAGGCCTGGATTTCCCCTCAGGTAAAACGATTCGAGCACCGCCGCTCCCGACAGTTTAAATGCATCGGAAAGTGGACCGCCACCCAATAACAAAGCAACAACGTTGTATTGCCCCACGAGTGCCTGGACGAGATTTAAACTTAGTATCGGTGCGCCAGTTCTAGACGCCTCGTGGCTAACTACCAGTATAGTCTCGCGATCTGTTTTAAAATCATAATCGCCACAAATATCCATCTCCAGTTGACTGGAAATATGATCTTTCTGAGACTCATCACGTAAAATGTGAGTTGCTGGATGACTCCCGCTTACCAATAACAGTCTGGGTAAATACTTTGCGAGCGTATTCCTATGTACTTCTTTAGTTTGACAACTTAATGGAAGCGCTTGATACATGCGTCTAGCCAAACGCAAGCTTTTCCTTACATACCGTTTAGCTTGCTGTTCTGGGGAGTAAATAAAAAATCGCTTCGCTTCGCGTAGTGGCAAACTGATTCGCCAGGAAGTGCTCGAGGCCATGTGATCATAATGTGCTTGAGCTATTTTTAAATGTTGATCTAGCTTCAATGCCCACTCTTCGCGGCTGACTATTTCAGTCCTCAATTCGGCAATCTGCCATTCGCATTCAGCTATGGTTTGATTGAGGCTGGCTATCTGCCCATCGCGCTCGGCCACTATTTGGGTGAGGCTGGCTCTCTGCCCGTCACGCTCGGCCGAGGCTTGATTGAGGCTGTCAATATGTCCGTCGCGTTCGATTACGGTTTGGGTAAGACTGGCGATTTGCCCATCGCGTTCGGCCACGGCCTGGTTGAGGTCGGCGATCTGCCCGTCGCGCTCGGTTACGGTTTGGTTGAGGTCGGCGATCTGCCCATCGCGTTCAGCCACGGTTTGGGTGAGACTGGCGATTTGCCCATCGCGTTCGGCTATGGCCTGGTTAAGGTTGGCGATCTGCCCGTCGCGTTCGGCTATGATTTGATTGAGGTTGGCAGCGTGTTGCTTTAGTTCGTTTAATTCATAACGCTCCAATTGCCGCGAGCCTAAAGCGGCAAAGTAATTTATCAAAAATTGCTTATCCGGTGAACCTGGTTGAAGCCATTCCAGCCTCTTATCATCTGGCGCGTTATTTAGTTGCAATACACCAAGCCCATGTGAATGTACAAACTCCAAGTTATTCGGATGATCTGCTTGAAGTTCCTGCCAGAGTTTCCACACCCCAAAATTGCGCTCGCGAACATTGGTGTCGTGAAACATTACGACCGCGCCGGGCGCCAATTTAGGCAGCCATGTTTCAAAATCATGGCGAACCGCTTCATAAGTGTGCAGCCCGTCAATATGCAACAGCCCTATTGATTCTTCGGCAAAATAAGTTGCCGCGTCATCAAAAGTCATCCGCAACAGCCGAGAGAATCCGGCGTAGCGTTCCTGATGATGCGCATCAACCTTGGCGAAAATCTCCTCGTCATATTGACCAGCATGCTCGTCGCCCTGCCATGTATCGACGGCATAACATTTTGAAGAAGTGCCTGCCTCGATAACTGATTGGCAGAACGAAAAATAGGAATTTCCAGTGTGTGTGCCAAGCTCAACAAATATCTTTGGAGAGATTTCTTGTATCACCCATGCCGCAAATGGCATATGCCCCACCCATGAATTCGGGAATTGAAGGGAGCTGGGGGTAAATAATGCTGCGGTAATTAAATTGTTTTGGTTCATGTAGTGGTTTCTAAAGTTTGCAATTTTATTTCTAACTTGGAATGCCTATCAGACCGGATGCAACACTGCTCAATTCTGATTTAAACAAAACGGCATCGTGTATCCAATGATGCTGCTTGTGTACTTCTTGTGTGCCGTTGGCTAGGGCAACCGTGTTGCTGTATTTGCCAGAAGGAAGTAACGACATATAAAAAACAACCTGATTAGCAAGGATACTTCAGCTATTCGTAGAAATCGTCATACCGGCAGGGATTGCCGGTATCCAGGCTACATGGATGTAATCTCAAAACACCATCCCTTACGACTACGCTCAGGACAGGCCTTGGCTTCTGGATTCCGGCACAAATCTGTCTGGAACAGATTTGCATTTACCCGAAGGGCGTTAGGCATGATAGCCTGACGTGACCCGTCAGAGCACGAAGTGAATCCCTGCCGGAACGACGTTCTCTGTAGGTGTTGCGCATTGGCTGAATTTTCTTGCTAATCAGGAAAAAGCAAGCGCTTTAATGGTGAGAATAAATGCGCTTCAACTTCTTCTTCGCTAGCAATCGCCCGCATTGGTTTACCCGGATGCTCCTGAAACTCGCTGAAGCGAACACGAAAGGCGGCAAGCGTCTCGTGTTGCTCCAAGCTTAATTCCTGCCAGTTTGTGACGGGCAAAATGTGGTGAACTCGTTGCGCCGGGTATTCCAGGTATTACGCATTTGTTGCAAATGTATAAGTTGCTTCGCCAGGAGGCGTAAATGCTCTGTCATAATCTAACCCCTGAGCTTTTGCCAGGTTGTAAATGGGTTTGTCTTTGCCAGGTTCTTTTACGACCAGATCAACGGACAAATCCAGGCTGTCTTCAAGCCCAATGCTCAAAGGTACGTTCAATCTGTCCCAATCTTGTTGCGCACTACAAAGCGCTTGAATGTGTCGATCCACTTCCCACACAGCTACTTTTAGTTTCTCAATATTTATCACTTTATCACCGCCAATGGTATTGCGACTTTGCGAGCCTGTTGAACTATAGGAGCCAAGGTTGGTAAAGCGAGCTTTGAAATACCCTCACCCTAACCCTCTCCCAAAGGGAGAGGGGACTTTGTGTCGCTTTACCAACGTCGGACTCTATATCTGCCGGCCGTCTGTTTCATTTTGCGTTGCCAGCACCACATCTATGCACCGCTCACCCAAAAGCTTCCAGATGCGCGCAACAAAACGGCTGCGTTGAGCCACCCATTGTGCAGCGGGGAGGAGACTGTGTTGCGTTTCAACAAGCAGGTCTATATCACCACCTCTGCGTGTGTCATCAGTACGTGATCCAAACAAGCTGACGCGAGTTCCCTGTGGAAAAGCCTCTGTCGCTGCTTGAAAAATGGCACTACGCTCTCGTTCGTTTAAGCGCATGATTTTCTCCTTTTCAATTTAGAAAACCTCTAAAAAGAGTCATGATGAACCGTATTAATTGCGCGCTGATCAGCTCAAAAAGCGCAGTATAACCAATGAAAGTGTGCGAAGATGTTGTTAAAGAGCAGTGTACCATAAATAATGCTAAGGCGATTTCTCAGGATGGGTGCTGACGCAGTATAATGTTTGAAGATAATGAAGGGAAGAGAATTTAGTGATTTGTCGAATAAAACACTCGGCCCTGGATTACTGAAATCCACTTATAGAGTCCGACGTTGGTAAAGCGACACAAAGTCCCCTCTCCCTTTGGGAGAGGGTTAGGGTGAGGGTATTACAAAGCTCGCTTTACCAACTTTGGCTCCTATATCAGCAATGTCTTGCTCATGAACCTGGCATTAATCAGATTGAATTCAGAATCGAGTATCCTTTGCCGGTAAAATACCAAGGAATCTACCTGGATTGTTGTTATAGATTAGATTTGTCAGTTGAAGATGAAATTATTTTGGTATCCAGCCAGCGAAACTGTGGATCAGCATTCTTTAACCCCTCCACAGTGTAAGCGAGGTGATGGTACTCCTTGATTACAACGCGCCGCAGGTGGTTCAGTCTTGTGGCAAGATCAGTATCCGAAAGTCATCCGTCATAATCACACACCTTTGGCAAGTGCTTGTTGATGTATCTGTTTAAGGGTTGTTGACGGGTCAACTACTAAAATATCAAATTTCTGCAAGCCAAGCTTCATTTGGAGCAGGGCGTTATATCGCGCGGTTTGTTGAGATTGGTGATGCGGATGGCAATGTCGGCTGTGTTCACTTGATCACCCCGCTTGCATCAGCTTGTTTTGTTTTTACAATCGACATGAATTCCGTAGAGAAATCTGCCTGCTTCGGTTCAATGCCAAGGGCCTCTCGGCAATAGTTGATAAATCGGACGGCACTTCTATAGAGCAGGGGCGTTAAAGTCTGTAGAGAATTAAAATGGTCTGCAAATTCGGCGTATTCGATATCGTAGTCATGTGCGGCAAGATTGCGTGCCATTCGGCATAGCTGCCACGATGCAACCGATTCGAGCACGCCTGTTTTTTCGTAAAAGCTGAGTACTTTAAGAAAGCTATCGGTAGGTTCGCCTGCAAGAATGCAGGCATGTCGCATAGCTGCGCCAAGTGTATCCTGAAGTTTGGCGAATCTCTCGTTAATTGCCGCCATTGCTTCGAATAACGCTACGTCTTTCTTCCGCGTCTCTAGACATTCTTTTGTCAATGGCCATGTCAGTTTTCGGCTAGAAGCATCGAGGAAGTAAACGCAACGCTGGATCACTTCTAAAAGCTCTGCAAGGTGCAGTTTTTCTGAGTCGAGGATGGATTGGTTCACTATTACACTACCAATTGAACCGAGCGAGATTGAGCTATGCTTTGAAATGGTGTCGCTACTGCGCCACGGGATTTCGAAACAATGTCAACGGGTAAGCCAAGTTGAGATTCCAGTTCCATTTTGATCTGCGCGCGCTGTATTAGCGATAACGGAGTATCGGATTCGATGAGCAGGTCTATATCCCCGCCTTTTGCCTGGTCGTTGAGTCTGGAGCCAAATAAGTACACCGTCGCTCCAGCTCCAGCTAAACGGGAAATTGTTTGGGTGATCATTTGAGCTTGTTGTTTTGTCAGGCGCACTTCTTTACTCCAAAAGGGATTTAGCGGAAAAGCTGCTATTTTTGGCTGTAATCTCAAGACGGGACAGTTTAAGGTTAAGCTGTTCGTGGTGTGCTCTTCAGCTGCGCTCAGGGGAGCCCTGTCGAACCATGGACGGGGCTTATCCGCCCACCCTTCGAAAAACCCGGGACGAACGGTTAAGCCTTGCGTGTGTCCAGGCTTAAGCGGGAAGCTCTATTTTGCCATCATCAAACGCAGATACGATGGCCAGTATAATTCGTCGTGACCGAGCAATATCCAATTGACCCGGAATAAAAGTCTGACCCCAATACTGCATGCTATTCGTTAAATATCGAATCCAGGGTTGGTGCATCTAACAACCGGTCTGCCCACTGCTCCAGTTGCTCAGGACTGGCTTGTAGTAATCGCTTTTGCGCCCAATCCGGCACCTCTCCGAAGCGTCGTGTTAGCATGCGTTGCAGCAATATTTGCTCACCTTCCTGACGACCTTTTTGCATGCCTTTTTGCATGCCTTCTTGACGGCCTTCTTGACGACCTTTTTGCATGCCTTCCTGACGGCCTTCTTCTATAACTTCCTGATAAAAACGCGTCTGTTTCAGTTCTATCTCATTTAAAGCTAACATGGTTTTAATCTCCTCCCGACTCAATCGGGGTAATTTGTACACCAAAATCGTTTCAATAAAATCCAGCCCATCAGTCCCAAATTCATCGCGGCGCTCGGCCAGTTTACGTGCCAGGGTTATTGTCTGTTTTTTAGTGCAGGCAATCAAACGGATTAATTCAAGGGTCGGGGTAAGTCCCTGGCAATCCCGATAATCGTCCAGGTAAATCCGGCGCAACTGCGGCAAGTCCATGAAGGGGCTAAAGGCAATGCTGGCTACTTTTTCCGTGCTGCGTGCCGGATATATCACCAATGCCAGCCATGGCCGGGCCGGTTTGTGCAGGCGTAAATACAGGGTTATTTCGCTGAAAAACCGGTCGTAAAAATCGCCGTCGGGTTGATATTGCACTTCGGCAAAGATCAGCGGTTGTTCGGCATTACCCTCCACCGGCGTAAATAATCCATCCAGTCGAAATGCGGTTTGCTTGATTTCTACTGAGCCAAAATGATAACTTTCATTACGGTATTCCAGGCCTAACAATTCCAGTGCCAGTTTTGGCCAGCGCTGGAATAAGCGGTAAAACAGTGTATCGGTTTTCATTGCCTTTGGCTATTAGAAGTCATGGAGCAAATATATTATATATCGTGTTGTTTGTTAATCGCTGAATCAAAGCCTTGCCCATAAAATAAGCCACGGCTGAATTGTGTTTAGTAAGCAATGTGTTGGGGACAGACCAACCCCATCCCGGAACCTAACCAAAAGCAAAGTGGGTATATTTAGACTCTTTGCTTGTCAAAATTCGGTTTTTTGAAATCTCCTCACCCTGGTTCTCTCCAGCAGGAGCGGGGACGAAGGTGCCGAATTTTGAAGTGCGATGGGTATATTTGCCCACCGGTTACAACACCAACAGTATGAATGATCTATTTGGGGGATAAAAAACGTTGCATCATCAGCTTTATCCGGGAAGCTTATTCCGGTTTACTGTGACATTGCAACAAGGTTTGCCAACACGAGGCAAAAGATTCCTTTGAGAAATCCCCAGCACGGATCCGCGCTCGCTCCCTCATTTCTGATAGCCCCTGTTCTGGTTGCAGAAGAATCTCTCGAGTAAGTTCAATAAGTCTGTCTTCAGTGTCATAGCTGTAGCCGTTCCAGCTATCCTGAACAATGATTGCTGGCCCGCCGTTGTTAACGACTAGTGGAATTACCCCGGCAGACATGGCCTCGGCAACGCTGTTGCCAAAGTATTCACACTTCTCGGGTTCCAATGTTGTGTTTACGCCAAAACCCGCTCCGTGCCAATAGACGGAGGAGCTTGCATATAGCCTTGTCAGCGTATTTGGCGACGCATCCACATGAAAATGGACAGGCAGCCCCTGTGACAGACGCTGACATTCAACAAAATACTCTCGATGCCGGGGTTCCGGATGTGTTGAGCCAACCAGGTGAAGCTCCGATTTGACACCGCCCTCGTAAAGTCTCCTGAAAGCACGGATGAGTAAGTCCTGACGATTGCAGTGATCACCCGTGACAAAGCGGCCGACCGAAATAATGCCGGTACGCGAGGTGCTGGAATCAACAGTCAGCCTATCAACCGGCGGAGGCACGATATGTATTGCCAGGTCTGGTAAACCATATCGCACTAGCTGTTCGATTACATGATTCTTAACAAAGTCCGAATAAACAATGAAAGCCTCGTACTCGGTCATCCAGCTCCGCCGCCGATTGATTTCGTCCTGTGTACAGGGTAAAGGGTACTGGCAATGATAGAAATTTCTTTTTCCCAAGGCCTTGACCGGTGCAACCACTTCGCTACCCATGGCGACAAAGATATCGAAACGCGGCATCAACTCTGCCATTTTGAGGGTAGTTATACCAAGCCCATGGAGATTAAGCCCTAAAATGCCGGCAATTTTGGTAATGCGAAGAACAGAGAATTTTTCCGGTGTTACCAGCCATACCTGGTAACCTGACTGAAGCAATACTTCCGCGGTGGCTAATAAATATTTTCCCCCTTCACCCTGGGTGATGTTGTAGGGCGTAAAAACAGCAGCTGCGGGTTTTTCAGCAGGCAACGTCTCTTCGTTAATGAGAGTTGTAGCGGGTATTGAGTCATGATGCCGCCCTGTCTTCAAATAATCGCCCCAGCGCTGAACAAACTTTTTACGGTTTATCTCGATAATGTTGTGCAAATGCAAGCCATGTTCAGGATCGGAGGTAGTGGCATTTTCATGATGAACGACACAGGACTCTGGAACATAATAGGTCTTCAGACCGAGCTGGCCAACCTTGAGGCACAAATCAACATCCTCGTAGTAGGCTGGCTCGTATATTAAATCGAAGCCGAGTACCTGCTCAAAGGTCTTTTTCCGGAGTAACACCGTAGCCCCAGAAACATAATCGACCACGCGCCCGCGATTAAACCGGGGGAGTTCCGGATCCTGGAATTTTCCAATCTGAACCGAACCGCCCTCTTCGTCCAGCAAGGCTCCGGCTTCCTGGAGAAGCCCATCAGGATAGACAAATTTGGGCCCGGCCGCACCACAATCCGGGTGATCGCGAAATGCCTCCAGCAGCGGCGGCAGCCAGTTCGGCGTCACGACCACATCATTGTTCATAAAAAGAAGGAACTCTCCCTTTGCCAATTCGGCGCCAATGTTGCTTCCCTCTCCAAAGAAGCGATTCAGTTCGAGGCGCACGAGTTTATAGGCCCCCTCGAACGCCGAAAGAACCTGGAAGTCAACTGGCTGGCTTCCATTGTCAACGACAATGACCTCATAGCTATACCCGCGTGTATGCTTCCATATGCTTTGCAAGCATTCAACTGTCAGATGAGCCTTGTTAAAATTCAAAATAACGATAGAGACTTTTGGGAAATCTTCGCTGTACCAACGAGATGCCGACGCAAGATTCACGGGTCTTATTTGCATATTTCTAATACCGCCGGTTATCGCAAGCGTCGAACAAGATCATTTAAGTCGCGCAATGGCTTGGTAAGACGCATCGAAAGCGATCGCATGAGCATTTCGTTCTCACGATGGACTTCTTCGATTTGCCGATCTCTTTCCTGCAACTCACGATGGACTTCTTCGATTTGCCGATATCTTTCACGTAAAGCAGAGGCAAGCTGAATTTCATACTTACAGGATTCGGCCTCCATTTTGCGCCGGTCAATGACCATCTGCCTGTTAGCGGAGTCCAGTTCGTCTAATTTTGATCTCAACATCGATTCGGTTGCCTGGGCCTTAACAAATTTTCCAAAGGCAGAAAAGGCAAGCCGCACATAGGCGATATCTTCATCTCCCAGGTGGCAAAAGTGCTGAAGAATATCGGGTGCTTTATCGCCAACCAGAAGCATACCAAGGCCGTCATTGTGGAGGAAAGAGAATGTGCGTCCCCCATACTGCTGTGATAGCTCAAGGAAAAATTTACTGATACCAGATTCTCTCTCCCGAACGTTGATGCCATGAAAAAGGACGACAGCCCGCTCGCTCAACTTCGGAAGCCAGGATTCAAAATCATGTTTCAAATCCTCATAACTGTGCCGGCCGTCAATAGTGAGCAAATCCACGCTGCCATCCGCAAAACAGCCAAGCGCATCATCAAATGTTGTACGCATAAGCCGGGAGAAACTGGCATACTGGTCATCGTGATAACCGGAATACTCCTGGTAAATGGCCTCCTCGCAGAGGGCGGTCTGCTCTTCTCCCTTCCAGGCATCAACTCCGTAGCAGGCCGTGTTAAGTGAAAATAACTGTACAGCCTGACAGAAAGCGCTGTAGGAATCACCTTTGTGAACCCCGAGTTCAACGAAAACAGAGGGTTCCAGCTTCTTTACCAGCCAAATTACAAATGGAATATACCCGTGCCAACTATTGATTTCAGTTAGACGTTCGGGCGAGGTCTGAAGAGCCTGTAATTCGCCAAAAACAAGTTCGCTAATTGGAGAGGATGGTTTGGCTTTCATACTTCCCTATTGATTAAAATTATGAGAAATCGATGCTGCGAAGCCTCTTTTTGGCCCGATCGATAATCGGTTTCCGCGGAGCGACCATCTGTTTTTTGCATTGGGTTGCTTACCCCCCAAAGTAGGCTGCCACAACTGACTCGGGGTCGCCATCCATGCGGACTCTACCGTGCTCAAGCCAGATGACACGGTTGCAGGTATCCAAAATAACCTCGCGTGAATGACTGGCAATAACCAGAATGTTCGTGACTTGAACTAACTCAGTCATGCGCTTTTCAGCTTTATGCTTGAATCCTTCATCACCAACTGACAGCCACTCGTCCATCAGCAGGATTTCTGGACGAAGAATGGTCGAAACTGAAAATGCCAGGCGAAGGTGCATCCCGCTTGAATAGGTACGCATCGGCATGTCAACGAAGTTTCCCAGTTCCGAAAACTCAATGATATCGTCGATCTGTTTGCTGATTTCAGCCCTTGTCATTCCCAGTAGGCCGCCACGGAAATAAATATTTTCTCTGCCAGTCGCTTCAGAATCTATCCCGAGAGAAATGTCAATTAATGACCCGATCACTCCATTGATACGCGCACATCCCGATGAAGGCTCATAAACACCGCCGAGCAAGCGAAGAAGCGTACTTTTCCCTGCACCATTGTGGCCAAGAAGCCCTACACGATCACCATCTTTAAAAGTGAAGCTCAAGTCCTCCAATGCTCTTACAACAACCCGCCCTTGCTGATCAGCGCCGAGTTGTCCGCCTGTTGCAACCTGGAGCAAGCGCTTCTTAAGTGATCTGGTATTTGCGTTGTAAATAGGGAAATCGACGCAAACGTTGTTAAATTCGATAGTTGCCATAGTTTCTCTTTGTTATAGCCAGTAAGCGATACGGCGTTTAAAGCGGCCATATACCGCTATCGCCAAGAACCATCCAAACAACGCCAACGCTAGCGATATCTCCCAGTTTGTCGTAGTCGGCAGTTGCCCCAGCAGAGGAGAACGAATGATCTCAAGTAAATGATAGACAGGGTTTGAATCAAGTAAATAAAGCCCTGCCCGCTTAGGCAGGAGATCAGGCATCCACATGATTGGCGTCAGGTAGAACAGTATTTGAAGAATACTTCCGACGATTTGTGGCAGGTCGCGATATCGCGCACAAAGAACCCCTAAAATAAGTGCTATCCAGGTCAGATTAACAACTACCAACAAAAGGCCAGGGATGCTAATAAATGCTATCCAGCTAAGTGGCTTGCCAACAGCAAGAAGTACAAGCGGAAAGATCACAATGTTGTGAGCCAGAATCAAAAAGTTCCGCCATAGGACACGTAAGATGTGCACAAATAAAGGGATGGAGAGCTGTTTAATAATTCCTTCCGCTGCAATAAAACCGGTGCATCCCTCGGTGATGACTGAAGAGATGAAACCCCAGAAAATCATACCAACTGCAAGAAACGGCAGAAATTCTTTCATAGGTGAGTTAAAAATTTGCCCAAATACAACGCCAATGCTGGCGATCATCACGCCCATACTGATGGTGAGCCAGAATGGTCCCAAGGCCGACCTTCGGTAGCGTTGGCGAACATCCTGCCAGCCGAGCATCCCAACCAGGGAATAACGTCTTGCTGCCATAGCTATATCCGACAGGGCGGTAATTGTTGAGCTTTTGCGCATTAGATACACCGAATTATCGATAAAAACCCCGTCATTATACTCTATTGCCAGGAAGTGGAACTTAACAAGTGTGGTTTTTTAAAAAAGTATGATGGTGCAGTAAATTGATGTAACGTCTCATTAACCACGGCTAGCTGCTGCCCGGATCAAAGCTGATAACGGCGCAATTTTATTTGCACCCGGCAGTTTGTCAGTTTCAGGCGATGTAATGGGGCCAGCTAATTGACATTCCACTCTGTTTATTTACTGATTCCCAGCCCCTTTAACCTAAAAACCTCAGTTAATTTTTTTAGGTTAAATGGTTTTATCCACTTGGCGACTATCAATTACAGGGTCCGTGAGGTACTTTACTTTCTCCCCCTGCTGCTTCACAATCCACCTGCAACCCGGCTAATAATAAAAACATCATGGAGCAAACATAATGAATAGCCAAACATTCGAAGAACTTTATCAAAAGCTGATCCAAATATTGTCCAAAAATATGGAAAACGCCAGCTACTGGAACGCAAAGTTTGATCATTTCGCCAGACTGTTTTCCCGCTTGTCCGGAGGGTCTATAGCCTTCAATATAGCCATGGCGTTGATCCTGATCTGGCTAATCAGCGGACCGATTTTCGGTTTCAGCGATACCTGGCAATTAGTGATCAATACAGTGACCACCATCGTAACCTTTCTGATGGTATTCCTGATCCAGCATAGCCAGAACCGAGACACGGAAGCCATACAGGTGAAACTGGACGAGCTCATCCGCGCCATCGAGCGAGCCGATAATGCCTTGCTGGATATGGAAGAGATTGAAGAAGAAGAATTGGCGATGCTGCGCAGAAAATACATAAGTCTGGCGCGCAAGGCGCGAGAAAACAGGGTCCACCGGGAATAATACCTCAGGCGTTGAATAATCATGCGCCTGCTGTATGGGCAATCGACGGCCAGGTGACGATATGCTGCAAATTCATCTTCTGCATCAAATGCTGGATCACAGCCTCCATGCGAGCCGGTTCGCCGTAAAATTCCACGATCAGCGGCATGTCCAGGGACAAATCCAGCAGATGGGCGGTATGAATTTTACCATCGGGGCCGAAACCGGCAATCCCCTGTAATACCGTGACTCCGGAAACCTTCTCTTCATCGTGTAAAAATCCGGTGATCTCGCCAAGGAGATGTTCGCCTTCGCGCAGATAAATCCGCGTTACCGTGACAGGTTGAGTTGCCATAGCCAATTCCCCACAAATGCACCTAACCAGACCACCGCCACGCCAAACAGGGCATTGATGGCGAAAATACTCAGCAGCCCATGAAATTCAAAGCGGATTTCTGAAAGCTGGAACGCCAGCCAAAGCGTTGATGAAATTGTCAGCACGCCGAGCAGTAAAATAAGCACCACGGCCCGTAACTCGGGCGTGAAGCTTATCCGCAGTAACACGAATTCCACCAACACAGTCAGTAAAAAAGTGGCGACAAGCGCCAGCCCCATATCTGCATAAGGCAGGTCATGCCCCAGCCAGGGATAAATATCGTTCGTGAAGATCGTCCGACCCCAGACCAGGCCGAACCAAACACCCGCCAGGCAGAGCACAACGCTCAAAAAAATATTCAAAAAAGCCTTCAGGAGGCTGCCTTCCTCGAACAAGTAAAGCGTTTCCAGTGCAAAGGTGGAAAAAGTGGTGTAGGCGCCCAGAAAACCGACCAAAATAGCAGCCCTATATTCCACGGCCATAGCGAAACGCTGGAGCATCAGTTGTGTCAGCAGGCCTAACAGAAATGAGCCGGTCACATTGACGAACATAGTGCCCATCGGAAAACTGCGGCCCAGTACGGCATAAATGCCGTTCGCCACGAGAAAACGGGACACCGCGCCCAAGGAACCACCCAAAGCGATGGCAATCAGTTCTTTCATGAGTCATCCCACAATATACGGTTCAGTCTCGAATGCCCCAGTCATATTTTCCACCCCCGAATAAACGTTAATATTACAGAGTATAACTTAACGATCCAAATATCAGCAACAGGCTGGAGAGCGCCGGAAACACGGCAAAAATGCACAGGTATTTGTCACAGTCGATTTGCGCGTCAAACATCGCGCCTCTTAACAAGAAAATCATCACACCAACTGTCAGTTAGATAGATATTGTTTATCCTAGACAGGTACATTGATCTGCCTCCGGATAAGCTGCCATAACGCCAAAAGCTGCTCTACCACGAAGGTGCAGTAAGAGGCAGTCACAGTCACTCTCGCGATATCCTTTTCGTAGTCGTCTTTGGCATCACGTAAATGCAAGTCACGTAAGACATAGGCTTCTACCTTAAACGTCTGATTTAATCAAAATCTAATGTTTTTATCGTTCCACGCCCTGCATGGGAATATATCCTGTAACGCTACCGCGTTACGTGACACTGGAGCGTGGGCACGGTAAAGTTGAGTTTTTAGATACATTGGTAACGCAGGGTTTTTATTTTTCGGGTTTACTGGCCAAACTCACTTTAAACCAATCATCAAAGTAGACACCCAATTCTCGTGACGCTCCTCCTTCACTGCAATAAAAAAATGCGGATAATCTTCGGGACTCAAGAAAAAGAAATGATAAGTCCAGCCCAAGCCAACTGCTTTTAACTTTTGATTCAACTCAATAAAATGCTTTTTGCCTTCACGCAATTTAGCTTTGTTTTTATTGGAATCATCGCCATCTGCTTTAATTTCTACAACCAGAACTTCTTTTTTACCAGCTACCGTCATAAAAAAATCAGGATTGAAGTTCTCTGATTTAACGTGTGTTTTAGCGGTGGTTTCAGGTTTGTAAGAATAAGGAAATGAATAAAAACCTTTATCAGGGCTTTTTAACACTGAATCGAACAAGCTACTATTTTGAAGAAAATGTTGAACAAATTTTGTCTCCGGCTCGGAAGACGTGACGATAAAATTAGTCGGTGATTTAAAATCCGCTTTGCTGATAGGATGTAAGCTGTTTAACAAATATATATCTTCGTCTTTAACATAACTATAGTTAGCGGAAATTTCACGAACCGCTAAAAAACTCTTCCACAGTGTCTTTTCATCATCGGCTAATCCAGCCTCTTGACAATCTAAGTAAAAAACATGGGTATGATTTCTTAATGCACTTTCAGAAAAAGATTGCCGGTTTAACTTGCGCATATCGGCATAGATTAGATTATTCGGCTTCATTTCATAACGGGGAGATACCTTACCCAAATCTCGAAACAACGGGCCGAATGCAGACTGCGTTTTCAATAAATTTTGCTGAGAAATATAATCTGTTTCTTGATTAGTACGAGCCAGATTATCCTGAATCAGGCTTGTTATCCGTTGACTGCCCCAGCGAGCCGATAGGCCTTCGTCTTTATCTTTTAAAAAGAGCTTGATGCGCTTGACAGCTTCCTCAATAGAAAAAATATCGCGGTTCTCAATCAAGGTCGCTACTTTGCCCGAACGGATATAAGTAGTTGATTCTTCGTATGAGCGCGACTGTGGAGAATAATCGATGGTTTCCGGCTCACTGGCTGGCTTTAACTTGACCTCGTCGGTTTGCTGAATAACCCGATAGTCAATGTTGTGCAGATCAAAGACAAAATCCTTTTGTGCCTCAGAATACCCCCAGGAAAGCCGGTTTTCAATTTCCAGCACATCACGGTACAAGTCGGCAATTTGTTGTGTCCAGCGCTCATGATTATTGATTTTAACCATCGCATGACCGCCCAATCCAGAAGGCATCCGCAAACCACGGCCCAACACCTGAGAAATTAACAGCTTGGAATTAAATGCCTTATTTTCATGCGGTACAATTTGAAACACGTTTTGCACAGCCCAGCCTTCCGTCAGCATACTGACTGAAACAATCCATTCCACTGGGTTCTGTGGACCATCTACCGTTTTTAACATCTGCACATTATCACGGCGAACTTTATCCGCTTTATCAACCAGGGCTTTTACACGAACGCCATCATTGCCTGTGGGAATACCCGACGCAACCCAAATCACTTTTTTTTCGGCTTGTTGACGATTTATGTTTTCCTTATCCGCGATAAAATTAACCAGTTCATTCCAGACTTCTACACAGGAAGCGATTTTTTCCGTGACAATAATGCTGATAGGTTTCAGTATATCGCCGTAAGTTTTCTGATTAAGCACATGGTTCTGATAAGTTTCTTCAAAGCCGCAAAACACGCCGATTAATCTCTCCAACGCATAATCGACTTGCTTGACTACCCGCGCCTCAATTGCCTTTTTTAAACTATAACGAAAAACAACATCAGGGAAATATCTGTCGCCAATATAGGGCGTTCCCGTAAAATTCACAATAAAATGAAAACCATAGTCAGGGTTTTGCAGAAAATCCAGCCAGCGTTTGGTCGCTTTATCCGCATCACTGAAAATATGATGCGCCTCATCATTTAATACCAGCGTTCTACCACCTTTGCCGGTAAAACTGTCACGAATAGATGAACCGGTGCGGTCATAAACAGCGTGAATATTTTCCACACAAATATCACCTGATAAAATCGGATCATTGGCAGTTTTAATGCTCGGGCTAAGATAAACCGCATCCAGTTCTTGCAGGATTGTCGTTAAATTGGGATCAGCGCTCAATTGTAAAAACTTATCTTTTAAACCCTCTTCAATAGTCAACGTTGGGCATAACACCAGCACCTTATCAACCAAACCTTCCGCCAGCATCACTCTTGCCAAACCATAGATTGCAAAGCTTTTTCCTGTGCCGGTCGCCAAATCAACAGTAACAGATTTTTTATCGGTCAAGGGGAAACTGCTTAAATAATTGTGCAGTGTATTGTCATAGTAACTTTGCAGCTTTGTATTGCAGTCAAAATTGTCAGTGGCTAAATCCCCGGTATTTTTAAAGCGGCTGGAAAGCAAAAACTTCAATACCGTTTTAATGGCTTCGGTCTGGAAAGCGTAGTGTTCACCGCTTAACGCCTCCAAAAACGCATCATATTTATTAACAATATTGCTAACGGCGGCATCTTCATCCAGAACC
>JAGXGJ010000020.1 GCA_024636875.1 Methylococcaceae bacterium
AATTTATGATTTTGTTCATTGCGGTTAAGTCTAAGTTATTTTAGGGCTTATTTTCAAGTTTTTTTTCGAAATAGTCTTAGGCTTAACAGATTTGTAGTGTCTTGGTTTTTCCGCCGCGATAGCGGCTTCGTCCAACGAATTGTTAGCCGGATATTCCTGTGCCTGTGACTGGGCATTAATACCAGCAAGCAATAATGAGCTGGCTATAAATTTTTGCATGTTTGTCCTCTCGGCAATTGCTCCTGCATTGCTCTAGCTCCTGCATCCATGCAGTCGTGCGCCGCCCGCGCATGATGATTGTGTAATTACAACGGAGGACAAAAGGAGATGAAAGACACGAAGGCGCACAATCACTACGCAAAACAGCCCTCCGCTGTAGCGAATTATACTTTCGGGCCGGTCTCCGGGCTTGTAAGTGGCGTGAACCTGAATCATCACCTTCCCATGCTCGATAACACAGTGGCGTATTGATGATTCTTTACTTATATACCGTTGCGGGGGCAGCGTCGGATTTGGCCTAAACCCTACCGACTTCCCGTTTAACCATTAGATTTGACTATCTTCTGGAACCTGAAAGCAGGGCGCAATTATAGGGGGTTAATAGAAAAGGTACAAGATAAAAGATAAAAGGTTCAAGGCGAAAGGTAAAAGGGTCAAGGTGCAGGTTTTTTAGCCTTTCGCCTTGAACCTTAATTATCTCTGGCAATCACTGCAAAATACAGTTGAGCGATTTGCCAGTCTGATTTCATTTAAGGGCTGTTGACAAAGAACGCAAGGCAATCCGGCACGACCGTAAACTTTGAGTTGTTGCTTGAAATAACCCGGTTTTCCGGCTTCATTGACAAAATCCCGCAGCGTTGTGCCGCCTTGCTGAATGGCATGCAGTAAAATCACCCTGATACACTCAGCCAGTTTTTGATAGCGGGCCAATGAAATTTTTCCAGCCTGCCGCGATGGCAATATACCTGCCATAAATAAAGCCTCGTTTGCATAAATATTGCCAACTCCAACCACAATATGACTGTCCATAATGAAAGACTTAACCGGCGCTTTCCGATTTCTGGATAGCGAATAAAGCAATTCACCGCTAAAATCGGCTAATAAAGGTTCAGGACCTAAATCCTTCAGGAGTTGATGCTCTGAGGCAGGCGCAGTTGTCCATAAAACCGCCCCAAACCGGCGTGGATCATTAAAACGCAGCACGGTGTCATCGTTAAAAATAAAATCAATATGATCGTGTTTACCAGCCCCCTGCCCTGTCGCCATGATTCTTAAACTGCCGGACATCCCTAGATGCAACAGCACCGTGCCCGTGTTGGTTGTCAATAGCAGATACTTTGCCCTCCTTGAGACTGATTGAATGCTGAGCCCGATTAAAATCTGATTGAGCGATTCAGGCACAGGCCAGCGCAATTGGGGTTGGCGTATAATAACCTGTTTGATAATTTGCCCTTCAATATGAGGCGCGATGCCGCGCCGGGTTGTTTCAACTTCGGGTAATTCGGGCATGAGGAGTTTGAGCTGCAATTGGTTTGAATAATAGAAATTTTACCATATTTGCTATCGTTAATCCGAGCCATGATTTTTTGGGCTTAACAGTAAAGCAAGTATTGGAAAAGTCATTCCAGGCGGTGTGTAATCGTCGATAAGCAGGTAGCGATGTTATTTTTGTGGTAGGATTCTTAGGCGTTCTATTGGGCTGTGATTTGCTTATCAAGATAAGCAATATTATACCTTTATAGATATTCGAATTCTTTATTTTTCAGTATGTTATTGTTTTTAACTCCGAAGCTTTTATAATATTAATTTTCTTTCCAAACGGATATGCTAAAAAAGTTTTTTCAACAGCCAAACGCAACAAGTTTAAAAACATTTCCTGATGCCCCCACCTTACTGGAAAAACACTATTATCAGAAAGTAGCGCAAAATCATATACGGCATGACAATGCACAATTAATAGCGTTACAACACCTGCAGGCGCTCCTGGATAAAATCTTAATAACAATTGAGTATCAGAAAAAATCATCCGGATACAAATTACTCACCTCCCAGCCTGAGAAATGTCAAAGTCTGTATATTTTTGGTGATGTCGGGCGCGGAAAATCCATGTTGATGGAATTATTTTACGAAGCCTGTCCTGTGGCACAAAAACGGCGGGTACATTTTCATGTCTTCATGCTGGAAGTTCATACCTTTATCCATCAATGGCGGCAACAAAACAGCACCGATGCAATTTCTGCTTTCGCAAAAAAAATCAGAAAATCATTTCTAATTCTTTGTTTTGACGAGTTTCAAGTCACTGACATCGCGGATGCTATGATCTTGGGGCGACTGTTTTGTAAACTGTTTGAATTAGGCATTATTGTCGTTATAACGTCAAACCGTCATCCTGATGATTTATACCAGGGTGGCTTGCAAAGAGAACAATTTTTGATTTTTACCCGGCTTTTGCGGAATGAATCAGAAATAATCGAGCTCGTTGCCAAAGAAGATTACCGGCTTAAACATCTGCACACGCTGGAAACTACCTATTATTTTCCGCTAAACGCACACGCTGAGG
This sequence comes from Methylococcaceae bacterium, assembly GCA_024636875.1. Lineage (GTDB taxonomy): Bacteria > Pseudomonadota > Gammaproteobacteria > Methylococcales > Methylomonadaceae > JAGXGJ01. The sequence goes on from JAGXGJ010000020.1 coordinate 2,561, forward strand.
AGTTTGTACTACGAAGTTATAACGAGTTTACGAGTTTTGCAGCTATGCAGTCAGGTGCCATCCAGGTATTGGGAAGAAAGGTTGAATTATCCGCCATACATGGTGATATTGCGCTTACATCCTTTGATGAACTGTGTGCAAAACCTTTAGGCTCGGCAGATTATATGGAGATTGCCAGGGAATTTAGCACCTTGATTATGGCTGGAATTCCAAAATTAAGCGCAGAAAATCGCAATGAAGCCAAACGTTTTATTATTCTCATTGATATACTTTACGAACATAAAGTAAAGCTGATATGTACAGCTGAAGTACCGGTTCAAGAGCTTTATACCGAGGGTGACGGCTCGTTTGAGTTCAGACGAACCGTGTCAAGATTGATTGAAATGCAGTCAGAAGCCCATTTTCAGAGTAAACATATATCGGGTGCCCATATCAGTTTATTATCTGATTACTTGACATAATTCGAGCTTCAACTCCTGGGTTGAAATAAGATAAACCATGAATAAAAAAGAAAAAACATGCGTTAGTTATTAACCGGGATTGAATTAATCCGTAGATGACTTGATTTGCGCTAGTATTTTAAAATGAAAATCAACAATTTTGACAACTTTTACAGACCAAATTCATGACTAATTTTGCACTTACCGCCATATCTCCTGTAGACGGTCGCTATGCCGACAAAGTTGAAGACCTGCGCCCCATTTTCAGTGAGTACGGCTTGATCCGTTTGCGCGTACAAGTTGAAGTACGCTGGCTGCAGGCACTGGCTAATCACCCGCTGATTACTGAAGTCCACTCCTTCAGTGATTCTGCAACCCGATTGCTAAATACCATAGTCAGTGATTTTTCAGAATCCGATGCACAACGAGTCAAAACTATTGAGAAAACCACTAACCACGATGTCAAAGCGATTGAATATTTATTGAAAGAAAAAATTGCCGGTTGCGCTGAACTGGAACAAGTCAGTGAATTTATTCATTTTGCCTGTACTTCGGAAGACATCAATAACCTGTCTTATGCTTTGATGCTGAAAGAAGGGCGTGAAATCATCGTGGCGCAAATCAGCGACTGCATAGACGCTCTCAAAAAACTTGCCATTGAGGCCGCCAGCCAGCCGATGTTGTCGCGGACACACGGTCAATCTGCCACACCTACCACGACGGGCAAGGAATTTGCCAATGTAGTTGCGCGCATGCGGCGGCAAAAAGACCAATTGCAGGCAGTCGCATTATTAGGCAAAATTAACGGCGCAGTGGGCAACTATAATGCGCATTGTCTCGCTTATCCTGATGTAGATTGGGCTGAATTCGCGCAAAACTTCATCGAATCCTTGGGACTGCAATGGAATCCTTACACTATCCAGATTGAACCGCACGATTATATTGCCGAATTTTTTCACGCCTTATCGCGTTTTAATACCATTTTGCTGGATTTTGACCGGGATATCTGGGGTTATATTTCTTTGGGTTATTTCAAACAAAAAACGGTTGCAGGAGAAATTGGTTCATCCACAATGCCTCACAAAGTCAACCCGATTGATTTTGAAAACTCGGAAGGCAATTTGGGCATTGCCAATGCCTTGTTCAGCTTTTTAGCCGAAAAATTACCCGTGTCACGCTGGCAACGCGATTTAACCGATTCCACCGTGCTGAGAAATATCGGCGTTGGTATTGCTCACACCAGCATTGCCATACAAGCCAGTTTAAAAGGCATTTCAAAGTTACAAATCAATCCGGAAGTCATTGAAGCCGACCTTAATGCTAACTGGGAAGTGCTGGCAGAGCCGATACAAACAGTGATGCGTCGTTATGGTATTGATCAACCCTACGAAAAGCTTAAAGAGCTTACCCGTGGTCAGCGCATTACATCTGAACAAATGCAGGCTTTTATAGAAAAACTTGAGATCCCTGCTAAAGCCAAAGCCTCCTTGCTGGAATTAACGCCGCGTAATTACACCGGTTATGCAGAAAAACTGGCCAAAGAAATTTAGGCTTATCGTATTCTCATGCCCATAGATCAAATGGTATCACACCGAGAGCAACTGATACGGGGTCGCACTTATAGGAGCCAAAGTTGGTAAAGCGACCTTTGTAATACCCTCACCCTAACCCTCTCCCAAAGGGAGAGGGGACTTTGTGTCGCTTTTCCAACGTCGGACTCTATAATATTCATGTTCCAAAACCCTTACCAATAGCGGCTTAAGCGAATCACCGTGCTTGTAGCCGCCCTTTTCACAATCAAAGATGCTGCAATTTCCTGCACTACAAGCAAATCGATACTCAGCCGATGGGTTGAAATCTTGAAATTGCTCGAATTCTCTTATTAAGCACTTCGCATGGAAAAACGAAGGAATATCATTGAAAAGATAAAGTCCACTAGATCAATTTTTAAACAACTGCATTACCGGGGTTTTTGATAACTGTATTGATAAACATATCTACCATATCCTCCATATCCGTAAATGGAAGAAGTTTCAGGCACGTCATTAAACACAACACCTTTTAATTGCACTCCAGCCTGAGTAAGGCGTTTAGCGCTTTGTTCCAACTCTCGCATCGGATGTTGACCCGCTTTAACAACCATCAAAGTCACACTGGCCATACGGCCTATAATAGCCGCATCGGTTACGGCTAATAAGGGTGGCGAATCAATAATGACATGATCATACAGCTTGCTGATCTTCGTCAATAAAACACCAAATCTTTCATGCAATAATAATTCCGACGGATTAGGCGGAATAGCTCCGGTAGAGATAAAATCAAAGCCAGCCCCCGGTATTTTATGAATCGCTGCATCCAGCGATAGGGTATTTGATATAAGCTCGGATAAACCCTGGTCTCTGCTAACGCCCAAATTTGTATTAATAAAACCTTTTCGCAAGTCGGCATCAATCAATAATATTTTTTTCCCTGCATCGGCCAGTACAGTTGCAAGATTAATCGAAACAAAGGATTTACCGATTTCAGGGCTTGGGCCGGTAATCATGATGATATTGTTCTGCGCCTCCAGAAAAGCAAAATGCAAAGTGGTGCGTAAACTGCGTAAACTCTCTATGGCAAGGTCATCCTTGTTTTCCAGCGCCAGTATTGAAGGTTGATTGCTTTGTGGTTTGAGGTTTTTTCTAAGTTTGTTAGTAAGTATTACCTGTTGTTTACTATGTGGAATGGTTGCATAAACAGGTATATTGAGCTGCTTCTCGATTAAATCCGGATTTTCCACTCCACGGAATAACATTTTTCGTATAACAGCCAAAACAACGCCTGAAATCAACCCAAGAAAAAATGAAAAAATTACGAACAGCTTCTTACTCGGTTTTATAGGGATGGTAGGCAATTCCGCATAATCGACAATTCTCACATTACCCACTGTGCCGGCTTTTGAGACACGTAAAGACTGAGCGTTGTTGATCAGAGTGTTATACAGTTCAGTATTGACCTTTACATCAGCGGACAAGCCTAGAATAACCTGTTGCGTTTCCGGCAAAACTTCAATTTGTTTATGGTTAGCATTAATTTGTTCCTGCAATCTTGCAATTTGTTTTTCAACTGCGATCACGGATGGATGCCATTGGGTAAATTTTGTTCTTAATTCATCACGTTTCTGTTGCAATAGTGTAATTTGTGTTTTAAGTTCCACCACCCCACTTAAAACATCCTGCGTTTCTTTATTTAGATCAACAGAGCCTTTAAACGTCCTGTAACTGTTTAATGCAGCTGTGGAAGCATCCACTTGTTCCTTAAGCAGAGGCAGTTGTTTTTCCAGGAACTCCAGCGTTTTTTGCGCTTCTGCAGATTTTTGTTCAACATTTTGCCGGACATAAATATTAGCGATTTCATTTAAAGTCTCTTGCGCCAATTGAGGTTCAGTAGACTCCACGGTGATTCCCACAATACCAGTTTCTTGATCTTTTTCGAACACTTTAATTTGCTCTAATAAAAGTCTGATCGCTTCACTCAGCGATTGTCGCATAATACTGAATTGGGTATCCGGTCGAGCTCTTAACAGGGACACAAACAGGCTGATTGATTGTTGTGTGTTCCCTAGTTGTTTGCTAGCCAGCTTACCGACCTCGCCTTCCAGTATGAGCACGAGTTCTCCTTTATCCTGGTCTTCAACCATTAACCGATAATGACCCTGTTTGCCGGCAATCAATATGAATTCCTGACCTAGCAAATCTGGTGGTACGTTTAGAGTATCAACATGAATGGCTTCACCACCCAGAGCAAATTGTTTCAGTCCGAATAAAGCACTGGAAACCTCAGTGTCACCATGGTGTTTTTCAAAGTATCTGGCAATAGCTTCACCGACAACAGGAAGGTATATGGGTTCAGCCACGATGTCTAAATTAAGGTTTTTAACGGCGGCCCCTAATATCATCCTCGATTTTATTAATTGAATCTCGGCCAATGTCGAAACGTCAGTTTCTTCGGCTCCCGGAAACAGCGCTCGCGTTGGCGACGATAATCTTTTTTCAACCTGGAGCATGCCATCGGCTTGGTAAACCGGAGAAATGATAAAAGCCGTGGCAGTACCGATAGCCAGTACTACAAAAGTGGTAAAAACGATGAGCCACTTGTTCTCAATAAGAGTTGATATTATTTCAACAAAATCAAATTTATCCTCATCTTGAGCATGCAAGTAATTAACAGGGGCATTTTTATTATCGGGAAATGTGTTCTGCATTATGTATGAAACTGGGTATGGGGAAACAAATTCAAGTAATTACTTTACAAGGTGTTACAGCATTGATGATGAATAGTCAGGAACTTGCAAGGACCAGCCCGAGCGTCCAACAATTAATTTATAACAGGCGCCTTTTTAAGCACGCTGCATTATTCCAGGAACCATTTGACCCCCCTTGTAGATGCAACAGATTCACATTGCGCGGATGTTTATCTCTCACGCAAGTAAATCTGTATCTAGTAGTCTATTCGGCTTAGCCTAATGGCAGTGGCTTTAATATTATTTTATTGTATCCTTTGAGGAGTTCCAATAATTCCATTGGTAAATTGGAGACCTGAATTTATCAAGGTTATAGTGGGTTGAACCTGACTGATAATTTGATTCCAGCGTATACCTTCTGCACGATCAACAAAAACTATGTCACGGGGCTGCAGGGGGAAACGGTCAGCCAATAGTAAGGCATCGGGTGATTTGGCATCCAAATGATAAATTTTAGGTTTTCCGAGCCCGTTTCTAAAGACAAAGATCCGGGCCGCGTCGGCTAAGGTCTGGTCTAGCCCACCCCCGTCACTGAGCGCTTCTACCAGTGACATACGACCTTTACTCATAAATAGGCTGCGTGATCTTGTAGATTGAGTTCCACCAGGAGTTACAGAAACACCGCCACCAATAGTCCCACTTGCAGTTTCTCCCAAGACAAAAACCTTGTTAAACTGTCGGTCCGGCACGTTCAGCACATCACCGTGCTGGAGCATGACATTTTGACTGAGATCACCGCCTTCGTAGAGAGCAAGCAGATTGACGTTGTAAGTTTTATCACCACGAGTCAGGGTAATATTGCGTGAATCGGCCTCAACACTCAATCCGCCAGCGCCATTGACTGCTTCCAGTACGTTTAAAGGGACATCACTAACCGTCTGAATGCCTGGTTTGTTGACTTCACCGACGACATAGACCCGTTGACTTCTATAAGCGGTTACCCGCACATCCAGTTGAACTTGCTCAATATATACTGATAATTTTCTGGTTATTTCGTCGCGTATATCTTCGACCGTTCTGCCAGCCGCTTTGACAATACCCGCATAGGGGAAGAATATATTACCGTCTTCGCCGACTGTAGTACCAGCTGTTTCTGCCGAGCGAAATTCACCGGCAGGAATGGTTAATTCAGGATGCTCCCAGACAGTGATGTTAAGAATATCCCTGGGACCGACCCGATACTGGTCACTTGACTTTTTAGACGGCGCTTGCTTTCTTGCTTTAGCACCGATGCGGTAGTCGTAATACAGATTAGCAACATTGTTGGGACCTAAGCTGTAATTGTTGAAATCTTTTTCCAGGTCAACAATTAACTGAGCTGTAATGGATTGAATGTTCAGCTTTTTCAAAACGGTAGCATTATCTTCCTGAACCGGCATGTCCACGCTCGACTGAGTAGCGAATTGCCACATGTGCTGACCAGGAATGACAGTGCAAGATGCAAGCTGAGTCACTGCAACTAGGTTTAGTAATATCTTGATTTTCATAAATTTATAGTTTCCAACTCAATATCTTATGTAAAATTTCGGTAACTTCTCATTAGTTGCAGGTAGGTTATAAATCAATAGCTTACAGAGCGAAAAATTGAAAAACCCAGCCCATTTTCCTAGAAAGCCAGCGTAACTCATTGATTTTTGGTTAGTGGGCAATAAAAAAAGCGAATTTTAG
>JAGXGJ010000122.1 GCA_024636875.1 Methylococcaceae bacterium
AGGGATAAAACCGTTGGTCAAATTAAGCCAGACGGTCTACCAGAAAGGAATTTCACTGTCTAAGAAGGCGATGTTGGCGATTGAAGCCAGACTGGAACGAAACCCAATCCTGCCAAAATGGGACATCCTGATTCGGCCCACCTGATGGGTAAATTATTTTCTGGAAATCATCTTATTAGAATCGTGATGTGAACCAAACGGTTGAAGTTGATCTAATCGCAATATTGACTCTTCACCGCCAGGAAATGGTAATTTATCCCAATGGAATTGTGGAAACTGACAATGACGAACCATTTCAACAAATTCAGGATTATAGCCAGCACGTTTTACGTTTTTATCAATACCATAGTATGGTGCGGCAAGAAATGTTGGAGCGGTTGCGTGATTAGGCTTTCCACGAGTAAGTATTTTTTCAACTTTATTTCCATCAGAGCTAAATACTAAACATGGTCTTTTTTTCGCTCGATAAGCAGCCCAAACTTCTTTTTCGTGCAATGGCATTGCTGCGACAGGAAGGTTTAATTGCTGCAAAGGCTGATTAACCTTAAGCGGTGAAACGCGAACAATAGCTGAATTATGCTCTGTGGCTTCGGTTCGCCCTATTGGCTCAAATATGTAGGGTACTTGATCAACATGAGGTACAAAGGGGAAAATAAGAGAACCTCTGCAAAGCATTGAGTGTTCGTTCTTTATCCACCATTCACTGGGTAAAATTAACGATTGCAGGCTGTCTTCAGGAAACATCCTTTCCTTTTCTAGTAGAAGATTTCCAGACTTCGTTTGAAAATTCCGCAGAAATTTCCCCTGACGAAAACTGATCCCCTGACAAGGAATCTAACCACGCTACGCCTTCTTCATACACTTTATTGTATCTTGGATTTCTTACAGGGTTTATCAATTTCGGAGTTGTTGATTTTCGATGTTGATGCTGCTTTCTCAAATCAGCCATTTTTTGCTTGAAATCTTTTTTCTTCTTATTGGAAAGATTCTCCATTCGAAGGGGCTGGGTGGTGCATTCATGATCTTTTTGTGTGTTGTCGACAACAAGTGAAAGGTCTAGGTGTTCGTTTGGAGCTGCTGAAAGCATCGGTTTTGTCTTGTAAACATAATCCAATAGGCTTGGTGTATCTTTTCCGAACTTATGAATATCACGTTTCAAGTCCATCCTGATAACAGAAGGAAGAGCGCGCCGTTTTTCTTCAAGTAACCTGTCATCGTGTAAATCCCACCTTACCCAATCTTCTTTGTCGTCATAGTCGCTAGCAAACTGCTTTCTGTTTGCGTGAATAGCGTTAAGTGCAGGTTCTATTCGATCGTGAGCTGCTTGAGACCACGGGCCGAATTTGTAAAACTGCCAGTTAATACCAGTAAAGGACTGCCCATAGTTTAATCTAGCGAAACTGAGGTCTGCCAGATAGACGTATTTGATTAGGTGAATGGGGCCAAGTTGCCGATCAAAATAATCGTCTTCATCTCCCGCTACCAAGAGTGTGTATTGGATTACTAAGTCAACATTGCTCGTGTTAATAGGCATAAATTATTTGTTTGCCATGTATAAAAAACCAAAGTTTATTAACAACTATAGCTCTAGTAATCTGTCTGGTGCATATGTAGAGCAGGTTCTCTAGTGAGCTGTTTTTTGAAACGAAGAGACCAAAATTTTATTTAATTATACGGCTCTATGGGTACAGGAGCCACAAAAAAGGGGATCAGAGTCAGAGCAAGCGCGTATAAATCAGGTTAAGAAGTGTAAATAAAACTGCAAGTATTACCACTTCCCACATCTATTTTCGCCAGTTCACGCACAAATAAATATAAAAAAACATCGTGATAGTAATTTTTTTTCGGGTCAAAGTTGACGCTGAATAGCAAGCCATAATTCTTCTTGTAACGATCAAACTCTTCATACTGAGAATTGATCAGGGCATTCATCGGATAAACCACGATGGCCACAATGCCGGATTGTTCTGGATTTGATAGCAAATAATGGAAGATTGAGCCGATATTATGTTAACGATTTACCTGAAACCAGTACCCGATGTAACCACAAAATCCCGATTCTGAGTGCCTAACTGAATGGCCTGAACCTGATGGTGATAAAGTTTGTACCCTTTAAAAATATCGGCCAACTCTTTGTGGATAACGCCTGTTTGTGCGACTTCACTAATACTTCCGGTCATCTCAAAAGACGGGTTAAATTGCAACAAGGGTTCAGGACAGAGTTTTCCTTGTGTTAATTCAGCTTCGACATGATTTTTGATGCCGGGATCGGCAATATTGAGAAAACTACTGATGTACGTGGCGTAGTCATTAAATATTCGAGCATGTGTTTGGAAAATATTCATGAGCTATCCCTATTTGCAGCGAAGAAATCCTAACGGAGATCATGGTGATAAACAGTTCTTTTATGCCTGTGAAGTTTTATTACCCATAAACCATCAGGGAGTTGCCAAGCAATGACTCGTCGCCGAACACCTTATAGCTGCCTTGGTATCATATTAATGATCGAATGCTCTTTTTAATGATCGAATGCTCTTTATTTTAATAAATTCACTTACTATTTATATGTGATATAAGGTATCTGAAAAACAGCTGGAAACTACCCTTCGATTGGCACAGAGCGAACTGTGGTTGCATTGAATTTATTCGCTTTTTCCGCTCTTGGTGAGCTCTTCGACGAGGCTCTCCTGAGCGTAGCCGAAGGTCTCAGGAGAGCCCTGTTGAACCCATCCAAGTATTTTGCAAGGACCTCTTATGTCAAAAATAACCCTCCTGCATTTCATATTCAAGCTTGACAAAATATTCTCATCGTAGAAACTAGAACCGTTTTCACGAATCATGAGTACACATTACTTTGAACGATATGCCCCTTGGTATGCTTTTTGGCATACTTGCTATGATGCTCATTCTTTCCGCTTTTTTTTCCGGTTCTGAAACGGCATTAATGATGCTAAACCGTTATCGTTTAAGACATTTGATTAAACTTAAACATACTGGAGCAATAAAAGCTCATAAACTGCTGCAAAGACCGGACCGCATACTCGGCCTGATTTTACTGGGCAATAATTTTGTGAATAATTTCGCAGCATCCATAGCTACCGTCATTGCTATCAAACTTTATGCCGATGAGGAATCAATCATAGCCATCGCTACCGGCATTTTGACCATTGCCATGCTTATCTTCTCAGAGGTAACACCCAAAACCCTTGCGGCAATCAAACCTGAATTAGTCGCCTTTCCAGCCGCCTGGATTTATACACCTTTACTAAAAATCTTTTATCCAATCGTTTGGGTCGTCAATTTAATTGTCAATCTGTTATTGCGAATAGTCGGTGTTGATGTCAGAAAAAGCAGACACGATACCTTGAACAAGGAAGAATTAAAAAGCATAATTACTGAAGCAGAAAGTTTTATGCCGGCGCGTTATCAAAATATGCTGCTGGGCATACTGGATCTCGAGTCGGCCACTGTTGAAGACATCATGACTCCACGTAATGAAATTGACGGTATTGACCTGGAAGATTCCATTGAGGACATCATTACCCAGATCAAAACAAGCACACATACCCGGCTTGCCGTATATAAAAAAAGTATCGACAGAGTAGTCGGTTTTTTACATTTAAGAAAAGTTCTGGTACTGGTCAATCAGGAAGATTTTGACAAACAAGCTATCATAAATTTGCTGTCCAAACCTTCTTTCATTCCCGAGAGTACCCCTGTGCATGTCCAAATGCTCAGGTTTAAAAGCGAAAAAATACGTATAGGTCTGGTTGTCGACGAATACGGAGACGTACAAGGATTGGTTACACTGGATGATTTATTACAGGAAATTGTAGGGGAACTGATCACGGATGACGTGACTGCCAGGAAACAAAGCGACGGCAGCTATATGGTTGATGCCAGTATAACAGTCAGGGAATTGAACCGTATCATGCACTGGTCTTTACCAACAGAAGGCCCCAAAACACTCAATGGTCTTATTATTGAATTTATGGAAACCATCCCCGAGCCTGGAACCAGTATCAGGCTTCACGGCCACCCCCTCGAAATCATAAAACGGGAAGATAATAGCGTTAAACTGGTCAAATTTTTACCCGGAAAATAATTCCTGTTGGCCGATACCATGCGAGCCGCCTGGACACTGAGACCGGACGCACCCGAAAATAGCAGGTATGGCTCTGAAAATGGCGACTTTCGGCAGGGTGGGTTCAGCGAAAGCGTAAACCGGCATAGATAGAGATGTCGGGTTACCATCAATCAAACGAGTACTCAAACACCCAGCCAATTTCCAGGCTTCAGATACTCTTCATAAAGTACAGCCTCGGGGCTGCCTGGCTCAGGTTCCCAATTGTATTTCCAGCGAGCTAGCGGCGGCATGGACATCAGAATGGATTCCGTGCGTCCACCGGATTGCAGACCAAACAACGTACCACGGTCATAGACCAGATTGAATTCAACATAACGGCCTCTACGGTAAAGCTGGAATTCACGCTCCCTGTCGCTGTAAGGCGTATTTTTGCGTCTTTGCACGATAGGCAGATAAGCCTCAATGAAATGATCACCCACGCTTTGCATAAAAGCAAAACATTGATCAAACTCCCATTCATTCAGGTCATCAAAGAATAAACCACCTACGCCACGCGTTTCATCTCTGTGGGGCAGAAAAAAATATTCATCACACCATTGCTTGTAAGTCGGATACACATCCTTGCCGAAAGGCTGGCAGACTGCTCGTGCAGTTCTATGCCAGTGCATAACATCTTCCTTAAAAGGATAAACCGGCGTTAAATCAAATCCGCCGCCGAACCACCAGATAGCCGGGGAACCTGGTTTTTCTGCGATTAAAAAACGCACATTGGCATGTGATGTCGGTACGTAGGGATTTTTGGGATGAATGACCAGCGACACACCCATTGCATGAAACTGCCGATTAGCAAGTTCCGGGCGTTTGGCGGTTGCCGAAGCCGGCAGACTGATTCCTCTCACATAAGAAAAGTTCACGCCACCCTGCTCGAACACCTCACCATCTTCCAATACGCGGCTCCTGCCGCCGCCGCCTTCAGCCCGATCCCAGATGTCTTCAACAAACCGCGCCTCAGGTTCTTCGCCTTCCAGCGCAAGGCAAATCGAATCTTGCAAGTTAAGCAAGTAATTTTTTACTTTGGTAATATCATCAGTATTCATGAGTAGCTCTGTTATGTTTCAATGCCGGTAATCAATAAATTCAGAGCTGCAATAATACCCTACAACAGCATTATCGAGTAGACCGGCAATGCTCAGATCAATAAGTTGATTAGGAAGCCTTGATTGATGTTCGCCGGCTTCATAGAGATCAAAAGCGGTGCCTCGTGAATTCCCTGCAACTGCTCTATACTTTTTAGGATATAGGAGCCAAAGTTGGTAAAGCGACCTTTGTAATACCCTCACCCTAACCCTCTCCCAAAGGGAGAGGGGACTTTGTGTCGCTTTACCAACGTCGGACTCTATAACCAGATCATCTTCAATTATCTGGTGAAAAATTACGGGAACCTGGGGTTTCAGGAAATTAGATTCTTGTTTGCTATACCGAATGGAATATGAACCATTGGGATGTCGCCGGCAGGAGATTGCAAATGGCTGCGCTGATCGTCAAAGAACATATGCGGCTTCAGGATTGTCAATATTCGAGACTTCTCCATGCCACCCAGAAAGAACGATTCATCGGGAGAAACGCCCCAACTTTTCAGTGTAGTGACAACCCGTTCATGAGCTGGGGCGCTTCTAGCAGTGATGATCGCAATCCTTACTATTTTTTTGTATGCAGGTTCTTCCTTGCGCCTTTTTTCCTCCAGCTTTTGCATGAAGGAAAGCTTTTTGAACAAATCTGCAAGGGGACCCGGCTGATGGGGAATGGCTTTCATCTCGGTTTCGTGCTCTTGAAATGCGTTCAGATCATCGTTCATCTTATATACGGATTCCGCTTCATCGTCGGCAATGACACCATCAAAGTCGAAAGCCACGCACAATTCATTATCCAGTTCGTCGTCGAAAACCCTGGACGGAAGCACCACTCCAGCCGGATAGTCCGAATCTATGGCTTTTTGAACATCTTCTTCGTTACCGCTCAAGAAAAGCGATGCGTTGAACGCCGGCACGTATTCATGGGGCGAATGCCCGGTCATGAATGCGGCGCGAGTGATGTCAAGGCCGTAGTGCCTGATGGATCGGAACACCCTTAACCCGGTTTCAGGCGAATTTCTTGACAGCAGAACGACTTCGACCGGTAATTGCTTGGGGAAAGCCCTATTGATGCCAAGAAAGCGCCGAATGAACGGAAAGGCAACCCCTTTAGGAAAGGGATTATCGATGTTTTTTTCCTGATGAATGCGATATTCATCGACACCTTGGTTAAGGTATATCTGATGCGACTCGGACAAATCAAAGAGTGCGCTAGATGCAACGGCAATTACGAGCTTCCGATCAATGGGATATGCCATAGGAGAAATTTAAGGTAAAGGTGGCTGGGCGCAGCCGGAAAGCATTCAGAAATAAATATAGTAGCAAATGGTCGCGCTCCGCTTGATCTCCATGTCAGGCAGGTGAAAGCTCGCTTATTCGAATTTCATGCGGAGCAATACGCCAACGATATTGTGTCTTAAGAACTATAATTTACCGCTTTTCCGATTGCTCCAGAAAAGCAGGCCAACCAGAACGAGGACGATTACACCAACCAGGTAGTCCTGTAATAACAGTTTTTGTGTCTGACCGTGGATATTGGCGGCTGAAGTCTTAATTGGCGCAGCGATTTCAGTTACTTGTTTATGATTGTTAATATTGGAATCCGGGTAAACCACAAACTGCGCCACACCATCACGGAAAGACCAATCAACATCATGATTTTCGGTGATTGTTATCAATACATTTTCTGGTTGAATACCTGGATTAACGGCCAGATTCTCAACTACTTTTTTGTAAAACGCCTGTTTCGATTCATTTGAGCGGCCAGCGCGCATCACTAAATGCATCATCACTCGGTCACCATCGCGCCCTTGAAACTGTAATTTATCCGAATCAAGCTGATGAATAATCTGGTAACGGTCATCCAGAGGGAAGCCCATGGTTTCAATTACTGCTGAGTTGACACCATCTCCAACCGCTTTAATGTATTCTGGTGACTTTCCTGAAAGTATAGAAATGTTAACGAGTGGCATGCTGTTCCTTTGTTCAGTGAAGCACTATAAATGGAGTAGTAAAATGCGAATCAAGAGCTAAATCGAAAAACTCACGAATTGGCTGAAAATTGTACGTAAACAGGTAACCTTTTGCAATGCTCCGCATTAAAGGCGGCAGATCCGGATAAAGCCAAAACTTCATATTGCCGGCTCAACAGTTATTGAAGCTTGCGCTAAAATTATAGTTATATTGTCTTTCGCATCCCGCTCTAAGGCTAACTCTATTAACCGGGTAAGACTTTCCTCAATAGCGGTCTTCTTAAGTATGCTTTCTATTTCCGAATCACAGACTTCTTTGTTTAAACCATCGCTACAAAGAAGAAAGATATCTCCATTTTTGATTTCCTGAATTTGAGCATCCAGATACAAAGATTCTTCTCCCCCTATGGCATGAGTAAGCGCTTGTGCAAAGGGGTAGGTTCGGACTTCTTTAATGCTGAAACCTTCAGCAAGCAGTCTGGTTTCATGGTTATGGTCACGGGATATTTGTTTAAGTTCTCCTTTCCGGAAAAGATAAATCCGGCTGTCTCCAGACCATGAACATACGCAATATTGATGTCTGGCTAATAGAATCACCACGGTACTGCCGATAATTTCATTATCTCCGCCTTCGGTTGCCAAATCGAGTAAGCTCTGATGAACTTTAAGCAATTCATAAACTATTTTCTTAACCGTTGAGCCAATGGTTTGTTCAGGTATGAGTGCTTTCAGGCTATTGATTATGGAGGCGCTTGCAACTTCACCGGTTTTATGTCCGCCCATTCCGTCGGCAACTACCCATAATTTTTTACCTGGCAGATTTAAAAAAGCATCCTGATTGATTTTGCGCTTTTTACCGTTATGCGTTAAGCCATAAGAATTCCATATAAAATCAGTCATTATCTGTTGGTTTATAATGTCCAAAAGGCGGAATCGGATAGCGTTGACCTTCCCATCCCCATTTTTGCCAGTTTCCATCAAACAAGGCAGCCATGCCCTCAAAATGCGGGAGCCCTTCGCAGATCAACAATGATGGAGAGACCAGCTCTGAACCCTGAGTCCACCACAGGCTATAGGCAAAACACTGTTCTTTAAGTAAATTATCCAGAATCGCCGGCAGCCTGTTTTGCATGGATTCAATTGACTTCAAAGGCTGTCGCCAGGCATGATGCAATATTTTTTCAGATATTGGACTGCATGACTGTTCTGTTTGAGCCGTGCAGTTTTCAGTTTCAAGGCTTAAATGACTTAAACTGCGGTTAAATTTTTCCAAGTTGAAATTATCCTCTAAACACGAAAGTACAAGTTCTTCTATTGAGACAAACCATTTATTTCTGGTTTGCAGAGCAATAAAGGGATTTATATTTTGTTTGTCCATAAGACTTACGGTCATGGGGTAATACCGGCCGATTTTGTCAACGCTGGGCATCAAAACGCCATGCCACTCATGTTTACCGCATATTCCAGGCGATAAAACAAAACGGTATAGTGGGCTAGTCAAATAATAGTTGAGCCAGGTATCACCTAATTGTTGTAGGCTGGTACTGATGGCCTCTTGTAGCCAGGTATCCCACGGATCTATGAAGCTTCTAGGCAGCCCCCTGCTTACAAAATCGCCATGGGTATGTACTTTACCGTGATAACCTGGCTCTATAAGTTCTGTGGACATTGGAAAGATTGCAGGTCTGGTAATTGAAACGGATTAACTGCACTATTAGCTTGCAATTCAAATTTTGCCTCTCGTCCCTGAATTCTAAATGTCATTATAAAAATGGCAGGATTTGAAGTACGGAATATTTGCGCTTCATCAAAAAGCCGAAACAAGGCCCAGGGTCCCTGCTTGGAAATGCCGGATATACCTTGTATGGGGGGCAATAATTGTATTCTGACTTGCCCTGAATCATTTGGCCCGGGCCATTTCATTGAAACTGGCCTGACAGGACCGTGCGCATAGGTCAGTATTTGTCCATCAATATCCATTGTAAATTGGGTAATATCCGGGCTCATAGAAATAGGTTTAAGTCTAAAGCTAACGGCTGGAGATTGTTTGCCCATACGGAAAAAGGTATTTTTAATTGTGTCAGCTCTCTGGAATTGCTTTAGTGCTGAGGTTGAGATACCCGCTCCTTCCTCTGCTTGGGTGTTCCAGCGCCAATTTTGCCCGCCTTTGTCAACCGATGAAATGAGGTATTTATTAAAAAATTCATCCATTAATCCATTCGGTCCAAAAAAATAGGTAAAATCTTCATAGGTAATTTCCCGCGAACTTTTTGATAGGGGATAAAGCCCCTGTATAGCCTTTCGGCAGAATGGCAGAACCGATGCGTGCCACATGGCATTAAAATGTTTTCTGACGCCTCCGCTGACCAGGTTTTGGCTTCCCTCAGCGACATTTTTCATCATGCTATTAAGAGGAAAAGGAGCCCTTTTACCTTCTATTTTTACTTTTTCGACAACTTGTGCGATCTGTTTTCTTTGTTCCAGAACAAGTTCATCGCCACTGGCGTGTAATAATGAATTTAAAAAAACATAAAGTTCGTTCAGGGTTGATAGGGAACGATTAAGTGCCGAGGGTAAATTGTTTTCGCTCTGTACGAATTGGTGAAGATCTTTAAAATGATCAGTCACCAGTTTTGTGGTTATTTCGGGAGGCATGTCAGCCTTCGATTCAGTTGTTCTGCTTATGATAGTATCCAGCGTCGATTTTGCCGTTGCCAGTTTGTCGCCAGCCTTATCCAGCAAAGATTTATCCTTTTTTGTAAGACAGCTCATACTGGTTTCCTGATCAACGGCTTCAAGAAAAAGCCGTAATGGAGAATTATCGGAGGAAACGATATTCAAAACTTCAACCATTTGGGTTTGGCCGGAAAACGGTTTGATTTGTATATCATCCAGCAAAGCGTCCCATGCCTTTATGTAATTTTCCAGATAGAGTTTAAAAATATTTTCACGCAATATTTTAAGTTCTTCAGCAGATAATTTTTCCTGTTTTTTCGAGCGAATTACCCAATTTTCTTCAGAATATTGATTGATTAAGGGGTCAATATATTTCAAAAATACATCACGATATCCCGCACAGGTATATAACCCGGGAACCCCCTTCGTCAGAGGATTACCGCTTTTACTGGATAAAACCAGAGTAGCATCACGCCCCGCTTTTTCACTGACCCGAAAATCCGGAATATCAATGTTGCTTAACTCCAAAGTCAGTCGAGAGTAAAGTCTTTTAGCGAGAGGCGTATTTTCAAGTAAGTCTCTCGATTCGGCTATTAACCTGGTGTTTAATGGACGGGGCAAGGGAGTCGTGCGAAAATCCAGCAAGGCATCCAAATGATCTCTTAGTGTCTGTCTTTGCTCATTAGTCACTTCAAGCGGTAAATTATGTTTCCAATCGAGTGTTATCCAGGTCCGGATTGCCTCGGGATTGTAATGTTCAGGATAAGCAAGCATCAGATAAACTTTAAGCGCTTCGTAAAGATAGTCGGTATTATTGGCATTATTTTGTAATTGTTGTTCAATTCGAAGCATCAGGCCGGGTAAAAAAACCTCCTTGAGTAATTTATGATAAAGGCTTATAGCCGCCTCACCCAGTTTATCGCCCTGATACAGACCAAAATTTAAAGACCAGGACGTACCCTCGTTCTGATCTTCAAAGCCGCCCGGAATATTTCGCGCTTTGTCCAAGACGTCCAAGGCCAATAATGGTTCAGTTTGGTTGGGATCAATTTCCTTAAGGGA
This sequence comes from Methylococcaceae bacterium, assembly GCA_024636875.1. Classification (GTDB taxonomy): domain Bacteria; phylum Pseudomonadota; class Gammaproteobacteria; order Methylococcales; family Methylomonadaceae; genus JAGXGJ01. The sequence continues at coordinate 10,929 of JAGXGJ010000122.1, forward strand.
TTGCTGAATATCCTTCGTTTGTTCCGCCACTTGTTGAATGTAAATTTTATTTTTTGCAAAACCGGTTATCCAGAGTGTTGTCATCAAAAGTGTCAAGGCCACTACAAAAAGAAATGCCCCTCTTTGAAACCATGCCCGCTTATTCTCCAGCTTGAGATTGGCGCCAGCCAATCCTGATTCTGCAAAAATAATATCCCTTAATAATCGGTTGATAAAGAAGCTTTTTCCCTGATTGGTGCCAGGCGTCAGATTCTGACGATCCAGGCCAAAATTACTGGCTAGAGAACCCATAATCCGGTCTATAGGTGAGCCTTCCTGAGTGCCGCTGGTGAAATAGATGCCCCGTACCATGGCAGGGTATTCATATCGCGATATTTGAAAAATTTCATCAATAAATGGCTTGATCAGCTCGCCAAGAGCATAAAATTGATGAGGAAAAGTGTAAATCAGATTGCGTCTTTCAGATCCACGCTCTCGTTCCAGTTTGTCAATGAGTTGATTTTGTAACCGGTTTTCGAGAAGTTCGAATTCAGAAGGAAACTGATCTGTGATATTTTCAGCTGCATTTTCGTTTACCGGGAATGTCATACCCCAGACTTGAGAGCGTTTATCCCGATCCAGATCATCAAAATATTCCATGAACCCGGCCAGCAGGTCGCATTTGGTGAACAATATATAAACAGGGAATCTTATATTAAAATGCTCATGCAGCTCTTGTATGCGTTTTCGAATCGATTGTGCCAATGCTTGCTGCTGCGCTTTATTTTGCTCTAGTAAATCAGCAATACTAACGGCAATGATTGCACCGCTGATAGGTCTTCTGCTGCGATGTTTTTTAAGTAAATCAAGAAAGCCCAGCCAGGCTGCCTGATCAACTTTTTCATTACTGTCCTGAGTGGTATAGCGTCCTGCGGTATCAAGTAAAACCGCTTCGTCAGCAAACCACCAATCGCAATTTCGAGTGCCTCCGACGCCTCGGATGGCATCTTTTCCATAAAGATCAGAAAGAGGGAATTTTAAATCGGAATTTTTGAGTAATGTCGTTTTGCCTGAACCCGGTGGGCCAATGATGATATACCAGGGCAATTGATATAGAAACTGCCGCCCGGCGCGGCCTCCTAACCGCGATTTTTTCAGGATTTCAAGGGCCTCCTGCAGGCGATCTTTCAGAGTTTCTATTTCTTCTTGAGATGCCTGATGTTCCGGGCTGAGGCCAGGTTCTGTATTCGTTACCAATGCCGCCAAAATCTGGTTGTTTTGATTCCTTGCTTTAAAATAAAACCAAATCTGAATGCTTAACCAAACCAGAAAAAAGGCTGCAATTAAATAAAGACGATTGATTTCCGGTTCTAAGGGTTCATATTTCGCGAAGGCAAATAAAGGACCTATGAACCAGATAAACAATGCCAGAGCCATGAGACCAAGTAAAGAAATAAACCAGCGTTGTTTAATAAAATTTAATAACTTAATCATTTCCTTATTATTTTAATAATGTAATGACAACCCGCCTGTTCCTTGCCCTTCCTTCAGGGCTTTCATTTGAAGCAACTGGCTCCAAATCCGATTTTCCCTCTATAACTATTCTGTCAGGGGTAAACAGCTTTTGTCTGATAATGTCGGCTACCGCCTCGGCTCTGGCTTTTGATAAATGCCAATTAGACGGGTACCGTGCACTTCGTATTGGAACGTTGTCAGAATGTCCGGTGACCACAACCTGGCCCGGCAATTGGTTTAACGATTCTGCAATCCGATTTAACAAAGGGATGATGTTTTGATTTACGGCAGAACTGCCTGAACTAAATAAATTATCGCCTTGAAGGGTTATTGTGCCTTGCCGCGATGACTCAATGACCTTGACAAGATTTTGACTGATTTCATTGGCAAGGAGTATCGATAGAGAAAGTTCAGGAACAGGCAAGGGTTCTGGCAGAGTTTCTATAACTTCAGTTTTAGTGGGTTGTATTGAGGATATTTGTCTGAAGACCGGATCAGATTCATTGTTTAATTTAAACAAAAAAACGCTGAACAGGATTGCAAGCAGACTGGCCGCAATTGCCCCAAAGACCCATAATGGTACCAGCCTCATCAGCGGGTTACGGCGATCGGTTACACCTTCCCAATGAAGTGATAGGGTTGTTTCGGCAATCCCTCTTTCTTTTTGCAAGATTCGGTAAAGCCATTCCCGAATGCTAATGAGCTTGTCTTTGCCGTTTTCGATGATGCGGTAGCGCCCTTCGAACCCCAAAGCCAGACATAAATACATCAATTCCAGCAAATTTCGATTTTTTGCCGGGTTTTGAGCCAACGATTTAAGCAAATCAAAAAACCGTTCTCCACCGGAAACCTCTTTATGAAAAAGGCTTAACAGGCTTTGCTGCGCCCAGCCGCTGCTGTTGCCCCAGGGTGTACTCAATACGGCTTCATCCAGGACAGTACAGAGTACATATCGGCTGCTGGATATGGTATCCGGATCGATTTCACTAGCTTGCGCATTAAGCTGGAACTGTTGAATTTCCTTGATGATTTTGTTTTTTAAACCAACCGGATCCGAGTGGTTTCTGGAAGTGTTCAGACGCGTCAACAAGGCCAGCAGGCCAGAGGAAGCCTTTTCAAGAGGATTTAAACGGCCTAGTCTGGGCAGTGAAGAGATACTGCTGTCGAAATCGGGGGGAGGAGAAGAGTAGCGGAGATCCGAACGCTTGCCTCCCGGCATCGGACGAATAATGGTTCTATCGTCAGATTGCTGCGGTGATAGGAAGGGGTCATCTGAGGCCATTATATTTATCCTCTTATTGCCCAGAACTCTAGTTCAAGTCCAGGATAATCGCCTGAAAAATGCATGGCGATTGTGCCGCTTTTTTCAAGTTCTTTCCAAAGGCTATGGTTTTTATCCAACTCAAAATAGGTCATGCCTTTATGGAATGGAATTTGTCTGGGAGCAACTGCTAATGCATTTAATTTAATACCTGTAACTTGCGACATGACAAGATCGCGAAGCTTTTCAACGGTCGCGATAGTGGTTTGTCTGGGAAAGTGACTGCGTAATTTATCTGTCGGGATATCTGCGTTGACTGCGAGAATGAAATCAGCCGTATTCAGTAATTGGCGGTCGGCTATGATAGCTGTTCTTATCTGGTGTGGATGTTCTTCAAGTGGAATAGGAATTGCCCGGTAAGAAGGCTCCCAACTTAAAGCTTTCCGGAGCTCTGCCATTACAGGCTCAAAACTTAGAGTTAAATTTTCATGACTATATACAGGTAATGCAATAGGCCTGTGATTTGTTCGGGTGATAGTTGACAATTCCCCAAGCATCAGGATCAGGTTGCTGAAAAGTCGTTCGGGATGCAACTGGGTTAGAGAATTAAAATGACTAAAAAGCGGCTCGTAGCGATTGATGATCTGAAGGTATATAAAATCCACTATTTCAGCGGCTCCACCCGCTCCCGGGGAGCCTAAACGTTGTCCGATTGCTTCGCCTCGATGATGCAGCATGCCTTCAATTTCTTTGATAAAACTAATAAGCTGATTTGATGCCCTGGTATTTAAGCAAGTGGGTATAAAAGACTTATCCAGGATTATTTGTTTGTCTGTTTTTACCTCGATAATTTTAGCTATGGGGATAGTAACAAAGGCATCCTGATTTTGCTTCGATAATCGTAAACGGGCCCATAGCTCACCACTTTGAATGGTTATGCTGTCTTGATCGAACTGCGTATGTGCATCTTTAACATCAATTTCTTTTAGCCGATATCTGCTCAATTCATCTATATTATCATCCCAGGTTAATTCTTTACCTGCAGTTCGACGAACCGGCAACGACAAATAAATAATTTCGTTTTTAGTATCAGGGGGAATTTCTAACGGTGCAAATAGCGAATTTTGATCGGGTATGCAAAAAGGCGTTCCATCCGGGAAGACTCCTTGACAAGATACCAGTGCAACCTTTCCCAAGGCAAGCATTGCTTGGTCCAGTTCAAGTATTGTTAAACCCCAGCTATAACTTTGCAAGCCACTGCAACGGGTTTCGATCCAGCTCTGGAAATTACGATCTTGTTGTTGAAAATGTTGGGGTCGAAGGAACATGCCTTCTGTCCAGATCACTTTGTTATTCTGTGACATATCGATTGCCTTCAAACCACTAACACGGGTTATTTTTTCCAGATGCTGATATTCAACTTTTCTATAAAAATTAATAAATCAGTGGTCTTTTCATCAGTCAACTGAATTGTGCCTTTCCATATTGCATGATTTATGTCACGAAAGGCCGCAGATACAGCTATATATCGGGTTTCGGCTGATAGAGTCCGCTTGATTATATTAACATCGCCTGGTTTCAAATGAAATTGCTCGGACTCTATTAATTCAGGGCCCAGATGAGCATCATAATTTTCAAATAATTTATAAAAATCTCCCTCTTCGAACTTGCCCAGACTTTTAAGTTCGTAGATTCGAATGACAATGGGTGAAGGGCGTCCATTCAAGTCTGGATTAGCCTGTTCAGAAACAACCATATTTAATTGAACAGTAGTGGGTGGGGCTTTTGGAGGTTGTACTGCAACAGTTACCGGTTTTTCGGGCTCTGAACTGCAGCCGAACAAAGCCAATGTAGCGATAAGTAGAATTACTGTTGTAGCTCTCATAATCAGGCGCCCTGGATTGTCAAAATAATTTTTTTAAAGGTAATCTCATTTTTTTGAGGATTTTAATTTTTGCATTTGTTGTTCATACGTTTCCGCAAATGCCTGTCCGAATAGACGATAAAAATTATCTTCAGCCTCTTGTTGAATTTCTTCATAAAGTTGTTCAAACAAATTCCATAACTTGGCCTGCTTATGAATCGGAATGCTGGCACTTATTGGACTCAGTCTTTGTAAACGTTCTTCCAGCTTTTGTGGGTCAAACCGTTTAAGCACTGTCAGTAAAGCTGTTTGCATACCGGCTATGACCGAATACTGGTGGGCTCGCAGGTCATCAAAAGCTTCTTCAACTGCTTCTTTTGGCGGCATATAGCCGGAGTCTTTGTGCCCTAACAATTTGAAGAGGGCCTCATCTGCACTTACCGAGAATTTGATCGGGTTGTTTTGTTTGGACTTGACGATGGTGACATCCAGGTGCATTTCGTTTTTGATCTTGGCTCTACCGATTAAAACATCCATCGTCCCCTGGATGGCTGCCCTCAAAATTGTGCCGATAATAAAAAAAGCCTCAGGATCGATTGATTCTCTAATCTTGCCAGGTTCAAGTTGAGCACCACGCAGAAAGTTTTGTATTAATTCCTCTTCAAAAGCACTCGCTGCAACTATTTTTTCCGGAGCCGGTATTTCATTTTTTGTGTGCTCAGGTTTAACAGTGAGAGGCTCAGGTATTGCGGGCCTGGTTTCTGTCTGGAATTGGGGGTTGATATCGTCAATCGTTGTGGATTTTGATTCGTCTTTTTTACTGTCATTACCCGTTTGATACCAATCTTCAGAAAAAATATCGGCTGGAATACCAGGGGCAGGTTCAATGTCAGTTAACCCTTTTGGCTCCTGTTGCAAATCAGAAAAAGCCTCCTTGTAGAGTGGGATATGATCATAGTCTCCTTGGGAAGAATCAATTTTCTTATCTATGATTTTCTCAGGACTTGGAAAATCCGGGAATTCAAAGGGGTCGGGGTCGTTCGACTTTTCATTCGCATTTTTCCAGTCGGATGGGATTAAGTCGTTTTTATCTATCATCTCCTGGATCGAATCTGAATCCAGGTCGGCAAAGGGATCATCAGGAAAATTGAATTGCGCATCAGACAAGGGTGGAATTGATTGAGAATCAGCCGCAAAAAAGTCATCTTCAAGCCTTGCTTCGATGAGGTAATTACCAATTGTGAGGATATCTCCATCGTTTAGTTTTATGCTGTTGCCCTTCCCCAGCGGGATATCATTGATTAAGACGCCATTGGCACTGGTATCTTTTATGAAATAATCAGGGGCGCGATATTCAATTAAAGCATGATGCCCGGATACATATCTTTTGGGATCGGGCAAAACAAGCCTATTGTCCTCTTTTCGCCCAAGTGAAGCACCTTCTTGATAGAGCGTAATTTTATTGGAGCCTTTAACATCCGCTCTTGCAAAAGATATGACACTTAAAGTAAGTTTCATATAAATTTGTGCCCCATGGAAAGTTGGCTTTCGTCTATAAATAGAGTTAACGACCAAGCGTTAATGAAACGTTAAATGGCTAAGTAAAAACACTATAACTCAATACTGTTAATGTGATCAATGGAAAACAAACAAATTGTAGTACCGCTTAAAATTTCAAAATAATGATGAGATATGTGTTCAGACAGGTTTTCAAGACTAACAAATCAAATGAGAGTGTTTATAATCAGGTAAAAAAATTATAAACAATTTAAGGTATATTTCCGGACTTGTATTGAGAGAATACATCAATACAGAACCTGGCTGTATTGCTGAAACTTTGAGCTGTAGTCAACTTGCAAACTGATATCATTTCTCTTGGTCAAACCGAATAGATAAAAGTTTTATTAAACTACTTTAAAGTATTGCAGCGTATGTGTTAGTATCAATTCCAGTCGTCGGAATCACTGAAAAGGTGAAATCATTGTCTGAATTAGCTTTGGAATCTTACCTTCAAGAAATTGCACCTGGACCTCCATGCGGGGAAAATCTGGAGTCCGATGCTGCTTTTATCGACCTGGAGCAAGAGATTAAAGGCGCCCCTGAACGGCAGATAGGCAATTCAATAATTCCGGCAAAGGAACCAGACTGGAAAAAAGTTCGTGATTTAGCCCTTGCATTATTAAAACGTAGTCGAGATATACAGGTTACAGTGCATTTGACCTGTGCACTGGTCCATACGGATGGTTTCAGCGGGTTGGACAATGGCTTAACGCTTACTCAGAAATATTTGCTGAAACATTGGGATGATGTCTACCCCCGCCAGGATCCAGAGGATGACTATCCTGTCCTGCGTATCAATATGCTATCCACCCTGAACGATTACGAACGAATTCTTGATCCCCTTAGCAATACCCCCCTTATCCAATCAAAGCTTGGCAATTTTTCCTGGAATCAGATTGAAACGTCGAAAAACATAGTTGATGCCTTAAGTCATTTGACTGAAGATGCCTATATGGAATCTTTAACGAAGGGATATTACAAGGACTATCCGGAAACCTTAGAAGAAGCGAAAAAAAAGGCGTCTGACGAACTGGCTTCTATTGAAGCAGCATTCAAGGAAACCGATCTTGAGACTCTGAAAAATCAGGAAAAAATTATAAAGCATGCTTCAGAACAGGCAGAAGCAATTGTTGCCATTACTTCTGATAAGGCCGGTTCAGAAAATGCGCCAGATATTTCCCGTTTGATAACTTTATTAAAAAATCTCCAAAAATTATTAGACGAAAAAATTAAACTAAAAGAAGCCTCAGCACTTGAGCAAAGTGCTTATGAAGCTGAGGCACTGGATGAACTGGCTCCTGCTGCCGGTTTAACAAAAGCAGGTGCTGCGGCAGGTATACATACACGCGAAGACGTCGTTATGGCAATTGATGTAATGTGTAAATATTTTGAGCGTTACGAACCTTCAAGCCCCGTTCCTTTTCTTTTGCAGCGGGCAAAAAAGCTGCTATCCATGAACTTCATGGAGATTTTGCAGGATCTTACTCCTGATGCAGTCAGTCAGGCAGAAAATATTTGTGGTGTAAAAAAACCGAATAAAATCTGATTAAAAAAGCAAAGAGTTTTAACGAACCAAGTCTGCAATTATTAAAATAGGGGTAAAAAAATGGCCAAAGCAAGCAGTCAAAAATTTATTGCCCGCAACCGCGCTCCAAGAGTACAGATTGAATATGATGTCGAACTTTACGGTGCGGAGAAAAAAATTCAATTACCATTTGTGATGGGGGTGATGGCCGATTTATCGGGAAAGCCCGCTGATCCATTGCCTCCGGTAACTGACCGGGATTTTCTGGAAATCGACGTTGATAATTTTGACAACCGCTTAAAAGCAATGAAACCTAGAGTAGCCTTTCAGGTTCCGAATGTGCTGACTGGCGAAGGCAATTTAAGCGTCGATATCACCTTCGAAAGCATGGATGATTTCTCTCCAGGCGCCGTAGCAAGTAAGGTTGAAGGCCTCAATCAGTTGCTTAAAGCCCGCACACAGCTATCCAATCTTCTTACTTTTATGGACGGCAAAGGCGGCGCCGAAGAACTGATTGCCAAGGCGTTAAACGATTCCGCTTTGCTGCAGTCGCTGGCTTCAGCTCCTAAACCAGGGGCTGAAGCAGATAAAGCTGATGAAACCGGTGAACCCGGCAAAACACAGGAGAGTTGACAATGGCTGAAATTGAAACTCAGGCAACCGGTGCGGCCGCCGAAGCGCTCGCCGAAACAGCAGAAACCGGCGATTTCGCCTCGCTACTTCAAAAGGAATTCAAACCGAAATCGGAACGGGCCAAGGAAGCCGTGGAAGATGCGGTCAAAACCTTGGCCGAACAGGCGCTGGCGAAAACCAATCTGATTTCCGACGACGCCGTCAAGTCGATCGAGGCTATTATTGCAGAGATCGATAAGCGTTTAAGCGACCAGGTGAACCGGATTATGCATCATGCGGATTTCCAAAAACTGGAAGGAAGCTGGCGCGGCATGCATCATCTGGTCAATAACACCGAAACGGACGAAATGTTAAAGATCAAGGTGCTTAATATCTCCAAAAAGGATGTGGGCAAAACCTTGAAGAAATTCAAAGGCACTGCCTGGGACCAGAGTCCGCTTTTTAAAAAGATCTACGAACATGAATACGGGCTTTTCGGCGGCGAGCCTTTCGGATGCTTGTTAGGCGATTATGAATTCGATCACAATCCGGGCGATGTCGAATTTTTGAATGGTATCGCCGAAATTTCAGCGGCAGCCCATGTGCCATTTATCGCCGCCGCGTCGCCAACGCTGATGAATATGGAATCGTGGCAGGAATTATCCAACCCTCGCGATCTGACCAAAATCTTTCAAACCCCTGAATATGCCTCCTGGCGTTCGTTGCGGGAATCGGAAGATTCACGTTACATCGGCTTGACGATGCCGCGCTTCTTATCGCGCTTGCCTTACGGTGCAAAAACAGCTCCGGTAGAAGAATTCGCGTTCGAGGAAGATGTCGAACACGCCGACCATAACAAATACACTTGGTCTAATTCCGCTTATGCGATGGCGGTAAATATAAACCGTGCGTTCAAATTTTACGGCTGGTGTTCGCGTATCCGGGGAATCGAATCGGGAGGTGCTGTGGAAGGCCTGCCGACGCACACATTCCCTACTGATGACGGCGGCGTAGACATGAAATGTCCGACCGAAATTGCGATCAGCGACCGGCGCGAGGCCGAGCTCGCCAAAAATGGATTTATGCCCCTGTTGCACAAGAAAAACTCGGATTTCGCCGCGTTTATCGGTGCCCAGTCTCTACAAAAGCCGTTCGAATACGACGATCCAGATGCTACGGCCAATGCCAATCTAGCGGCGCGTCTACCCTATCTGTTCGCGGTTTGCCGTTTCGCACACTACTTGAAATGTATTGTCAGGGATAAAATCGGTTCCTTCAAAGAACGCGATGATATGGAGAAATGGCTGAATAAATGGATCAGTAACTATGTCGAGACGAACCCGGCCACCGCTTCCGAGGAGGACAAGGCAAGAAAACCGCTGGCGGCAGCGCAAGTGGTGGTAGAAGAAGTCAAGGGTAATCCCGGCTACTATACATCGAAGTTTTTTTTACGGCCGCATTACCAGCTTGAAGGATTGACAGTTTCATTACGCCTGGTTTCCAAACTGCCGTCGGAAAAAGGCGCTTGATTACGCAACGGATTAATGAGTGCTGTTTTAGGAATCTGAATCGGCAAGCACAAAGTTTAATGACTGCTGGCTTGTCGATTCAGGCAGCAGGCACAAGTTAATGGCTTTTATTATTCATTTACAAAAGGGGAATTATCATGGCTACCAATTGCTATTTAAAATGCGACCCTATCAAAGGGGAGTCTACTGATGATAAACATAAAGACTGGATAGAAGTCGAAAGTTTCAGCCACGGCCTATCGCAGCCGTCTTCCGGCGCTAGCGGAACCGGTGGGCGCGCGGCCGCGCGTGCGGATTTTGGAAGTTTCTATATTACGAAAGCCGTCGATAAGGCGAGTCCCGATTTAAATCTGTTTTGTGCCCAGGGCAAACACATTGCCAAACTGGAATTCGAAGCGTGCCAGGAAACCGGCGAAAAAGTCTGTTATCTAAAATATGAACTGGAGAATGCCATGGTGCAATCCGTTCAGGTCAACGGCGGCGGTTCACAAAGGGCATCGGAAGCGGTTGCCTTCAGTTATGACAAAATAGCCTGGACTTATACCGCTGTCAAAGATGACGGCAGCGCCGGCGACAAAGTTGGCCCGAAAAAATGGAATTTGGAAACCAATAAAGGGGAATAAGCTCTTCTAAATCCCGAAAATGGTATACAAGCAGATGGGCCGGCTCATCCAGCCAGTAAAACCAGTGACCTCAATTCCGGTGTGCAAAAGATGACAGCAGAAGAACATTTGCAGCAAGGCGATTTACAAGGCGCTTTACATCAACTTCAGGAGCGGGTGCGGGCGCAGCCCGCCAAGGCCGAATATCGTATTTTTCTGTTTCAGCTTTTATCGGTGTTGGGCCAATGGGATCGCGCTTTAACGCAGTTGAGCGTCGCCGGTGAGCTGGATGACGCGACGCTGGCGATGGTCGCCATGTACCGGCAAGTCATCGCCTGTGAACGTTTCCGTGAAGCCGTTTTTCTTGGACGGCGGGATCCCGTGGTATTCGGCAAACCGGAGGCATGGCTGGCTTTGTCGCTTCAGGCGCTAAAATTGACTGCCGAAGGCCAATATTCAAAATCTCAACATTTACGTGAACAGGCTTTCGAATCAGCGCCTGAGGTTTCCGGCAGCATTGACGGAATCGCATTTGATTGGCTTGCCGACAGTGACCCGCGGCTGGGGCCGGTATTCGAAGTGATGATAGAAGGTCGTTATTTCTGGGCGCCGTTGCAGCGCATCCGCTCAATTAGCATCGAAAAGCCTGTCGACCTGAGAGACGTGGTTTGGCTGCCGGCTCATTTCGTCTGGACTAACGGCGGTGAAAGCTATGGCATTATACCGGCGCGCTATCCTGAATCGTATAAAAACGAAGACCCATTGTTTGCGCTGTCCCGCAAAACCGTTTGGCAAGATTGCGGTAATGACTTGTTTTTAGGCATAGGCCAAAAAACATTGACGACCGAATCCTCTGATTATGCACTGATGGATATACGCTCTATTCAACTCAATACAGACGACGAACCTCCGATGGAGCGCTCAGGTGGCTAGAACGCTGCTAAAAGATCGCTATTTGCCTTCTTTGCTTGATCGTCTGACCGACGACGATCCGATCAATAAGTCGATTCGCATACAACAGGAAAAGATTCAAAGCATCGAAAAATCCCTTGCTGAACTGTTGCAGAAGCATTCGGCTACAGCTTCGAAGTCGGAAGAGAACCGTCGACAGCTTCAGCAGCAACTCGATCTGGTGCGCGCACAATTTAGCGTCTTGACCACCTCGGTAAGTTCATTGAAAGAAATTCGCGCCTGTGTCAAGCGGGATTTGGACTGGTTGTTAAATGCCAGTCAGTATGCACCGCAGGAGGATTTAGATGGCTATCCTGACGTTGCCAGTTCGGTAATTAATTTCGGCATGCCTGATCTGACCGGCAAAACAGTATCGGGCTTCGATCAGCGTCATATGGAACGCTTGCTGAAACAGGTGATCGTTAATTTTGAACCGCGTATTATCCGGAATACGTTAACGGTTCGGGTAATAGCGGATAAGACCCTGTTCGACCATAATGCCCTGGTATTTGAAATCGAAGGCGAGTTGTGGGCGGAACCGCAGCCGCTGCACTTGCTCCTGCGCACTGAATTTGAATTGGAAGATGGCAATGTTTCAGTCTATGACTATCATCCCGCGGAACAACGCACATGAATCCTCTGCTGATTGAATACTATCAGCGGGAATTGCAGTTCATTCGCGAAATGGGCATGGAATTTTCCAAAAGTCATCCTAAAATCGCCGCAGGACTCGATTTGGGTGGTACCGAATGCGCCGATCCTTATGTCGAACGTCTTTTGGAAAGCTTCGCTTTCCTGACTGCGCGTATTCAATTGAAAATGGAAGCCGAGTTTCCCCGTTTCACCCAGCATTTGCTGGAGATGGTTTACCCGCATTATCTGGCGCCGCTGCCATCGATGGCGGTGTTGCACTTCAAGCCTGATCTTAAAGGAGGTGTCACAGAAGCAGGGTTTGTATTGCCCAGGCACACCCGGTTAAGAAGTACTTCCAGCGTCCAGGGGCGAACAAAATGTGAATTTCAAACGGCGCATGAATTAAAGCTATGGCCTATACAAATAACTGAAGCCAATTACTTGCCTTTAGGCGCAGCGCTTCGCTATGCCGGCATGGAAACTAAAGGCGTCAAAGCAGGCCTTCGTTTGCGTTTGGAAACGGTAATGGATATCCCTTTCCAAAAGCTCAACATTGACCGATTACCGGTTTATCTGCACGGTAGCGGTGGAGTACCCCTGCAACTCTATGAGTTGATTATAGGCCACCCCTTGGCTATCGTGATTCAAGCACCCGGGCAAAATCCTGCATGGAAGCAGCAACTTGGAAAATCGGCCATCAAACCAATGGGTTTTGAATCTGAACATGCTTTACTGCCCTATTCCGCTCCATCATTTCAAGGTTATCGGTTATTACAAGAATATTTCGCTCTTCCTCAACGCTTCCTATTTGTTGAAATAGGAAATCTTCAATCCGCACTTAAACGGTGCAACCAGACTGCTATAGAGCTTGTGATTTTATTAGACAGGTCGATACCGGAAATGGAAGATCTGGTGAGTATCAATAATTTTGCGCTTTTTTGCAGCCCGGCGATTAATCTGTTTCCCAAAAGAACGGATAGAGTTCATTTGAGTCATCTGAGTACAGAACATCACCTTGTTGTCGATAAAACCAGACAATATGATTATGAAGTACATTCTGTTCTGGATGTAACCGGCTACGGCTCAGCAGATGCGGCAGACGAAACCTTTCGGCCTTTTTATTCAAATCGGCAGGAATTGGGGCGTCAGGGTGATTTCGCCTATTACACACTAAGACGCCAGCCTAGCCTGGCTCCGGTCAATGCGAGCAGAAAAAAAATAACATCAGACTATCAGGGCAGTGAGATTTTTATTTCACTGGTGGATGCCAGCGAAACGCCTTACCGGAGTGATTTAAAACAGTTGGGTGTCAACACGTTATGTACAAATCGTGACCTGCCAAAGTTGATGCTGGTGGGAGAAGGTGCGACTAATTTTACCCTGGAAATCAGTGCTCCAGTCGATGCGGTATGTTGCCTGGTTAGACCGACAGATCCCAAGCCCAGTCATGCTGAAAGTGAACATGCCTGGCGGCTGATCAGCCACCTGTCATTGAATTATCTGACCCTGATAAATAATGACGAGGCTCAAGGCGCAACTGCCCTGCGTGATTTATTAAGGCTTTATGGAGATTACGCCGATGCCTCTGTAGCCAAGCAAATCGAAGGCCTTTGGGCGGTCAATAGCCGCTCTGTGGTGCTTCGTATCCCGGTTTCGGGTCCAATGTGCTTTGGGCGAGGCGTAGAGATAACAGTTACTTTTGATGATTCGGCTTTTGAAGGAGCAAGCAGCTTTCTGTTAGGTGCTGTTTTGGATAATTTTTTCTGCAAGTATGTGTCTATTAACAGTTTTACTCAGGCAGTCATAACAACAAAAAAACGTGGGGAGATTATGCGATGGCCCGTCAGAACAGGGACTCGAACACTGATTTAGATTTTTTAACCGATTTGGCTAATGATCCTTATAAATTCGGTTTTTATGAAGTATTGCGGCAGTTCGAATGCTTGTATAAAAATAATCCTCGATTTGGCTATTCAGCTCTTCCCAGGAATGATCCGCTTAGGTTAGGGCAAAGCCCGAGCCTGCAATTTGCAGCTTCGACTTTAGATTCATTTGTGAGAGAAGGCAATCAGCCGGCACGGCTCAAGGTCTTGTTTTTTGGCATGTTTGGCCCTAATGGTCCATTGCCCCTGCATTTGACGGAATACACAAGAAATCGCCTGCGAAACGCCAAAGATTCGACTTTATCCGATTTTGCGGATATGTTTCATCATCGCTTATTGTGTCTGTTTTACCGCGCCTGGTCTGATAAGGAACCTACCGTGCAATTGGACCGCCCGGAACAGGATAAATTCTTGCGTTATGTTGGATCATTGCTGGGCTTAGGCGATGCATCCCTTTGGCAGCGGGATGCCATTTGTGATCATACCAAACTGCATTTTGCAGCGCATTTGGGTTGTCATACCCATCATGGTGAAGGATTGAAATCTATCCTCAATGATTATTTTAAGGTTGCTGTCAAAATACATGAATTTGTCGGTGAATGGCTGGATATCCCGGAAGATAGCCACTGTTACCTTAATAGAATGGAAGCAACAGGACAACTTGGAATTTCGACGGTGATAGGGACAAAAAGTTGGCAATGCCAGCATAAATTCCGTATCGTTATGGGACCCTTGGCTTTGGAAGAATATGAAACTCTGTTGCCTGCAGGAAACAGATTGAAGAATCTGCTTGATCTTGTGAGTAATTACCTCGGCTTTGAATTCAACTGGGACGTGAACCTGATTTTAAAAAAAGATGAAATTCCATCCATGCAACTGGGTCAACATAGTCGACTCGGCTGGACAAGCTGGTTACAAACTGGTAAAAGGGATTTCGATGCCAATGATTTGTATCTCAGAAGGGAGATGCTTGTATGACAGAAATCAGCCGCACAGCTTTGTTTGGCAAACTCAATAACCTGGCTTATAAAGGCATAGAAAGCGCCACCGTGTTTTGTAAAATGCGGGGTAATCCTTATGTCGAATTGGTACATTGGTTACACCAGATACTCCAGTTACAGGATTCTGATCTGCTCCGCATCATCAAAAAATTTGAACTCAATCCTTCCCATTTAGCGCGTGATTTTACCGAGGCTTTGGATCGCCTGCCGGCCGGTTCCACTTCGATTTCAGATCTTTCAGCCCATGTTGAGCAGGCCGTTGAGCAAGGTTGGCTATATGCCAGTCTTAAATATGCAAGCAGCCAGGTTCGAACCGGTCACTTGATAGCCGGTATCGTTAAAACCTCCGACCTTCGAAACTCCTTGTGCGCCATTTCCAGTCAGTTCAAAAAAATCAATGCCGATACGCTGCTGGAGGAATTTTCCTCGATTGTTTCCGGTTCTCCAGAAGATGTATTACCAGCACACGACGGCTCCAGACTGGCTGGTACGGCGGCGCCCGGTGAATATTCGGGAGCGATGCCGCCTGCGCAGCTGGGTAAACAAAAGGCCTTGCAGCAATTTTCTGTTGATCTGACTGAAGCTGCCCGCAAAGGCGAACTGGATCCCATTGTCGGGCGGGATGAAGAAATCAGGCAGGTTATTGATATTCTGATGCGCCGTAGACAAAACAACCCTATCCTGACGGGCGAGGCTGGCGTAGGAAAAACGGCTGTGGTCGAAGGTTTTGCCTTGCGCATCGCCGCAGGAGAAGTTCCGCCGCCGCTATTGAATGTGACTATTCGCACCCTGGATTTAGGCCTGTTGCAGGCAGGCGCCAGTATGAAAGGTGAATTTGAAAATCGGCTGCGCCAAGTCATTGAGGAAGTTCAAGCTTCAGAAAAACCGATTATTTTATTTATTGATGAGGCTCATACTCTAATAGGCGCTGGCGGCGCTGCGGGAACCGGTGATGCCGCCAATCTGCTTAAACCTGCATTGGCTCGCGGAACCTTGCGGACTGTAGCGGCAACAACCTGGGCGGAATACAAGAAATATTTCGAAAAAGATCCGGCTTTGACCAGGCGTTTTCAGGTGGTGCAAATTGAAGAGCCTACAGAGGAAAAAGCGCTCCTGATGATGCGGGGCGTCGCATCAGTTATGGAAAAACATCACCAGGTATTATTGCTGGATGAAGCACTGGAAGATTCTGTGAAACTTGCTCACCGCTACATTCCTGATCGACAGTTACCGGATAAGTCCGTCAGCGTATTGGATACCGCTTGCGCCCGGGTTGCTATCAGTCAATATGCAGTTCCTGCAGAAGTTGATGACAGCCGCAGGCGAATCGAAGCGCTAACCGTCGAGTCAGCCATTATTGATCGCGAAACAGCCGTCGGCATTGAAACCACGGCACGTAAAGAAAGCGTACAAACAAAACTGGCTGAAGAGCACGAACGATTAAACGAGCTGGAAAATTGCTGGGAGGAAGAAAAAGGCCTGGTTAAAGAAATTCTTGATCTACGCGCCAAGTTACGCGGTGTTGTTAAAACAGTGGAAGGCACCGAAAGCAAATTGGAAAAGATTGCCGAAGGCGTTAGTGAAAGCATTAGAGTCGATATCATCCAAAAACCGGACAATGCCGGACCAGAACCTCTGGATGACAATAAGCGTATTGAATTATTGCAGCAACTCAAAGACTTGCAACGTCAGCTTAATGAACTTCAGGGTGAACGGCCGTTAATATTCCCCACCGTTGACAGTCAGGCCATCGCTTCTGTCGTTGCCGCTTGGACCGGCATTCCCGTTGGCAAGATGGTAAAAAATGAAATAGAAACGATACTCAAGCTGGGTGATACCTTGAATCAACGGGTTATCGGCCAACGTCATGCGCTCGATATGATAGCCAGGCGCGTACAAACCTCGCGAGCCAGTCTCGATAATCCAGGCAAGCCTATTGGTGTATTCATGCTATGTGGGCCTTCTGGCGTGGGCAAAACCGAAACCGGCCTTGCTCTGGCTGAAGCCCTCTACGGTGGCGAAGAAAACATCATCACCATTAACATGAGCGAATATCAAGAGGCTCATACTGTCTCGACGCTTAAAGGCTCGCCGCCAGGCT
Source organism: Methylococcaceae bacterium (assembly GCA_024636875.1). Classification (GTDB taxonomy): domain Bacteria; phylum Pseudomonadota; class Gammaproteobacteria; order Methylococcales; family Methylomonadaceae; genus JAGXGJ01. Next base: position 27,945 of record JAGXGJ010000122.1, read on the forward strand.
ATGTCGGCTATGGTGAAGGTGGAATTCTCACTGAGGCAGTTCGGCGCAGACCCTACAGCGTCATTTTACTGGATGAAGTGGAAAAAGCGCACCCGGATGTACATGAAATATTCTTCCAGGTCTTTGATAAAGGCTGGATGGAAGATGCCGAAGGGCGTTATATCAACTTCAAAAATACTATTATTCTCCTGACATCCAACGCCGGCACCGATTTAATCATGAATCTGTGCAAAGATCCTGAATTGATGCCTGACCCGGAAGGGATTGCCAAGGCTTTGCGTGAACCCTTACTGAAAATTTTCCCAGCTGCGCTGCTCGGCCGATTGGTGACGATACCTTATTACCCGTTAAGCGATGAGATGCTTAAAGCAATTATCAAACTGCAACTGGGCCGTATCGAAAAAAGGATCAAGGAAAATCATGGCATACCATTTACTTATGATGAAGAAGTTGTTCAGTTGATTGTCAATCGTTGTACTGAGCTTGAAAGCGGGGCCAGGGTCGTTGATGCAATATTAACCAATACGGTATTACCGGTCATCAGTCAGGAGTTTTTAACCAGGATGATGACGGGAGAATCTTTATCAACTATTAGAATTTCGGTAAAAGATGGCGAATTTAATTATCAATTTGAATAACGGAACAACAGGTGATTTAATCAATGCTGTTAAGTTAAGAACTCGGTCCCTTCTCCCACCAGGAGAAGGTTAGGATGAGGGGATGCAAATAGTTGATTTTAAATCTCCTCACCCCTGCCCTCTCCATCAGGAGAGGGAGACTATCTTCTTAACTTAACGACATTGGTGTTTTAATCAGGAGCCGCAGTGTTCTCATTGCGGAAAAATACAGCCCTATCTAACAACTATTTGATCAGGCTACTTTATGTCAGTAACTCAGCAACACCGTGAAATAGAAATCATTACTCCGCTGGGGCCGGATGTTCTATTGCTGCGGGATATGAACGTTACCGAAGAACTAGGGCGTCTTTATACGATTGACCTGGAATTAAACAGCACAGAACATATCCAATTTGAAGATTTGCTTGGTCAAAACGTAACCATTCGTCTTGATAGAACAACAGGCAAACGTTTTTTTAACGGCTATGTAGGCAGCATTTCGCAGACTGTTGATCAAGGGCAATATGCGGTATATCAGGCTACCGTGCATCCCTGGTTGTGGTTTCTGACCCGAACGACAGATTGTCGAATATTTCAACAGCTGACTGTCCCGGATATTATCAAGCAAGTGTTTAGTGATCTTGGTTTTACTGATTTTGAGGATAAGCTTTGCGGTACTTATCGAACCTGGGACTATTGCGTTCAATACCGTGAGACGGATTTTAATTTTGTCAGCCGTCTGATGGAGCAGGAGGGGATTTATTACTACTTTACCCATGAGGCAGACAAACACACGCTCAATTTGGCTGATGCCTATGGTTGCCATGAAACTATTTCCGGTTATCCTGAAATCCCTTATTACCCGCCAGATAAAGTAGCCGTCCGAGATGAAGAGTGCATCTCCAACTGGCATATTTCCAAACAATTACAACCAGGCAGTTATGTTCTTAACGAATATAATCCGTTGACCCCCAAAGCAGATTTAAAAACAAATTCCAACATTCAACCGGGACACAGCCGTTCGGAATACGAGGTTTATGATTACCCGGGCGATTATACGGTCGCCGATGAGGGTAATAGTTACGCGCGTACACGGATTGAAGAGTTACATGCCCAATATGAGCAGGTTAACGGGCAGAGCATTGTTCGAGGCTTGCTATGCGGCGGCTTGTTTACCCTAAGCAATTTTCCTAGAGCCGATCAAAATCGCGAATATTTGGTAGTTTCGGTGAACCACAGCATTCACATTGATCCTTTTGAATCAGGGGATGGCGCCGGTGGCACTGTTTATAAAAACAGTTTTAATGTTATTGAAAGCAAGACCCCATTTCGCCCTATGCGCATAACGCCAAAACCTGTAGTTCAGGGACCACAAACAGCCGTAGTCGTCGGACCTAAAGGCGAGGAAATTTATACGGACGAACATGGCCGGGTAAAGCTCCAGTTCCACTGGGATCGTTACGGCAAAAAAGATGAAAACAGTTCATGCTGGATCAGAGTATCGCAAGTCCATGCGGGAAAAGGCTTTGGCGGTGTTGATATTCCCCGAATCGGAGAGGAAGTCATCGTCTCGTTTGAGGAAGGCGATCCGGATCGGCCCATTGTCACTGGTCGGGTGTACAACGCGGATAACAAAGCCCCTAATGGGTTGCCAGCACAAAAAATGGTGAGTGGATTAAAATCCAATAGTACTCCAGGTGGCGGCGGCGATAATACCATCATGCTGGATGACACTAAAGGTAAAGAAGCAATTACTATCCACAGTCAGTATGATATGAATACAACGGTGGATCATGATCAAACCAACACGGTCAAAAATGACTTTACCGAAACTATTACGAACAACGCAAAAATCGAAATTACTTCCGGAACTTATAGCCATGATGTGAAGGCGGGGACGGCAAGCTATCATGTGCAGTCTGCCTTAACAGAGAAATATGATGCTACCCAAAGTACGACAGTGAAAGATGCTATTACAATAGCGTCAACAGGAGGGCCGATTTCGATTTCATCTGATTCTCAGCATGTTTATATAAATGCAGGGACAAGCATTCAACTACATGTTGGAGCAAGCATGATATGGATGGATAGCGGTGGCCAAATAAAAATAAGTGGTGTCAACGTTGCAATTAATGGTTCGGCTTCTGTAGCCATCAAAGGCCAAATAGTAAATTCTGAAGCTACTGCTCAACATCATACCAAGGGCGGAACTGTTGTTTCGGAAGGAGGCGCGAGTAATTCGGTCATAGGCGGAGTAGTTTTGCTAAATCCATAGTGACATAACAATGATTATGACGATTAATTCATATTTAGAAGTGTTTGAAGTAGTAAACGGGATGGATACAGAGAGAAAGACAATTTTCTCGGTGCTCCTAAAGCGGACTTATGATATTCAAAATAGTGGAGTTTTGGTTCGCTCAGGTCAAACTCTCCCGCTACGAAAAATTGATGAATACTATGATGACGGTGCTCCAGATTGGGCGACAATCAAATTCGAAGCAGAGCTTGTGCCTTTTAAGCCCTATACGGACGTAATCGTGATAGGGAAGGCTTATGCTGATCAGGGTAATCCAATTCAACAAATGGACGTATCAGTATCCGTTGGCAGAAGGTCAAAAACAATTCGTGTAGTGGGTGACCGGAAATGCCGCTACAACTCAGGTCAAAATCCATCATTCACTGATCCGGTTCCTTTTCAGGAAATGGAAATTCGATACGAACGGGCATTCGGAGGTAAAGATGAAATCAGCGATCCGCAAACACCATTAGCTTACCCTCGTAATGACATGGGTACAGGGCTAATCTTAAAAAACGTGCGGAAACGTGTAGAGGGTTTACCTTTGCCAAATTTTGAAGATCTTGCCGATATGCTTACTCCTGATCGAATCATTCTTGAAGACCCCTATCGCTGGAATTCATTACCACTTCCCCAAGGCTTTGGATGGCTGCAGCGATCCTGGTATCCTCGATCTTCGTTTGTTGGCTCGATGCCTCCATATCTTGATCCCGATGAAGTCATGCGCGAAGAAACACTGGGGTTAGTACCACAAAGACAGGTCGCTTTATCGCGTCAGTTCAAATTGCCAAGCTACTATCCGTATTTTAACAATGGGGCTTCTACAGGGTTTATTTTTAAATCACTGAGCGGCGCAGAGTCTATCAAACTTTCGGGCCTGACTCCGGCAGGTTATTTGGAATTTGACCTTCCTGGCGAAACACCAAGACTTATGATGGATATCAGTTTGGGTGAAAATGAACTTAAGCCCTTCCTGCACACAGTTTGCATCCGGCCGGGTGACATGCAAGTCGATCTTATTTGGAGAGGGGCACATCCTTATCCAGGTTTGGATTGGTTGCCACAAATGCAACGACTACATGCCGAGGTAGCCTAACCATGAACGCTATACTCAAACATACTCCAGATCAAAACGAAAATCTGGATCAAAATAAAGCAAGGCTTGTGCAAAAAGTTGTGCTTCCCGGCCAGACACCGGAAGGGCAACCAATCCTGAGCGTACTGATAAAGCGAACCTATACTATTCATTTTGGTAAGGCGTGTGAACGGGCCGAACAAGATAAAAAACTGCATGCGGCTGATCTTTTCTATGGTGATCCTATGAATACCAGCGTTCAGTTTGAAAGCGATTTTGTTCCATTTAAACTTTCGACTGATGTGGTGCTTAATGGAAAAGCTTACGCTCCAGGCGGTAAACCGGCCATGCAAATAAGCGCTGGAGTGGCTGTCGGTGATAGCAAAAAACTTATTACAGTAACCGGAGATCGTATTTGTCACTTTTGTTCAGGGTCAATACCGATATTTGAAGAACCAAAACTCTTCATAAAGATGGATCTGTGTTATGAACGTGCCTATGGTGGTGTAGATATTTACACCAATAAACGGATTCCGTTTCCTTACCTTCGCAATCCGCTGGGTTGTGGATTTGCTATAAAAAATCTTGAGAAAACTGTTGAAGGACTAACGCTTCCTAATATCGAAGACCCGGAAGCCTTGCTTACCCCCGAACGGCTCTGTTGTGAGGAATTTACTGCATGGGAACAACAGCCTATGCCTGCGGGGCTGGGTTGGTTGCCTAAAACCTGGCTTCCTCGCGCAAACCTTGCTGGAATTATGCCTGGAGACCGTGCAGTGGAACAAGAACTGAGACAGGCCTACACAAAACTTGTCCCCTTGGAACATCGGGAGCTCTATGCCAAGACCCAACTGCCTGATATGAACTTTCAGTTTTTTAACGGCGCTTCTTCCGGGCTTGCTTTCCCATTTTTAAAGGGTGACGAAATGATCAGGACTTTAAACCTGACACCGGAAGGCAAAAGCCTTTTTTATCTGCCTGGTGATACAGTGAAAATAGGTATGGATATCGGTTCCGGAATTGTAGAGCCTGAGGTCGTTATCCATACGGTCATGATTGATATGGAAGAAAAACAAATTGATATCGTATGGCGTGGCGCAGTGCCTTATCCGGGTTCAGACTGGCTACCGCAAATTAAAAAAATGGATGTTTTCATTGAATGAGCAAGGGGAGTAATACGATGTCTGTTTATGAACAAAATCCATTCATGTTTTACTTTTCAGTGGCTGCCATCGCTGCGATGGTACTTTTTATTAGCTATATGGCCGTTGATAGGCTAGGGCTGCGATCAGAAAATGAGACCGCCTTAGTCATCGGCAAACAGCATTATCGTGGTGGTGAAGCGCCGATTGTTAATATTGCCGCAGGCAGACCTTGGGTGCAAAGCCAATTACAGCCGGATATGTATTTATTATCGCTTAAATCGGACAATGAAGAACTAGGCGCTGGTGTGAGCCAGACAACATTCGATAATGTCAATCCGGGCGATACCGTAAATATTGTCAAACAGCGCCGACGACTAAGCGGTATTTCCGTAATAATAGATGTAACCCGAAAGTGAGGTAACAAGATCATGGCAAACTGGCCTGCATCAAAAATGGGTGATATGGTTCTGGGACTGGATATCCACAAAGTGCTACTTCCAATTGCTCCCGTTCCTGTCCCGCCGCCTGTTCCTACGCCTCATCCTTATTTTGGGGTTATATATTTATGGTTAACGCCGAAATTTCCCACCATGAATGTTTTTATTAACGGTGTGCCGGCTGTCGCAACAGGCGCGATGGGGTATTCCTGCCATATTCCTTTTGGCGCACCGATACCGCCGTTTATGTTGAATATGGAATATTTTCGACGTCACCTGATGAATATCCCCAAGCAGTTGGTGCTGGTGGCCTTAACTATGTTTGCCAATATGGCCATTGGCAAGATAGCAAGTGTTTTTGTTGATCCGAGTTCTGAAACGGGTAAATTCGTGCAGGATGTGACAGGAACTACTCTTTCACAGCAGGGAGGTGTAACAACAGCAATCAAGGGAGGTCTTTCCGCCTATACCCAATGGCAAACCTGGGCAAAGCTCCTCATTCCGCCGTTACCCTTTCCAGGCGCTCAGGGTTCATCGGCTATTGGCAGCCCGAATGTACAGGTGAACGGCGGAGCGTTGGGTTTTGTAGCACCGTTGATGTCGGTTTCGTGCACTGAATTTATTTGGGTGCCCAATGCGGCGACTATCGGTTTTAGCAATGTGATGGTGGGGGTGAGCGTGGCCGCAATGGCTAAAGCCATTGCGGCGCATGCAGCACAGGCAGCAGTATCGCAGGCGGTATCCGCAGGTGTAGATCGATTTGGAAGAAAAAGCGGTAAATCTCCATGCAGTTGAAAAGTTAAATAAATGAAAGGTAAGTCGTGCCTTTCGGGCTATGATCCTAGGCTAGTCGGAGACCCAGTTGACACTCTCACAGGAGCGTTAGTAGACCGCATCCTCGATTTCCGATTCACTGGCTTCATTGAGTTAAGATGGTACCGTCATTACGATAGCTCGCAAAGCCACCGTAGTTTCAGCCTGGGTAATGGGTGGGCACATGACTATGAACGAAGCCTCATCATCGATGAAGAAGGTTTGCTTTATGAAGAGGCTGTAGGTCGTACATTTCGTTTTCCGCCTCTTATGAGTGATGGTGAGGAATGCGCTTTTAATGGCTTTAGGGTTCAGCGGGTTTCTTCGGTATGTTATAGCATGTATCGCCACGCCCAGCCCACGATGGAATTCAGGTTTGCACCCAATGCTCAACGTGCCCGCTTGACGCGGCTGCTACAAAACACGCATGAGGTTAAGTTTTGGTACGATGGCGCACAAAAACTGATTCGTATCGACGATTCCGCTGGACGGCAGCTAAATGCAATAGAAGACGAGGCTGGCCGTTTGACCCATCTGTCAGTGGAACCAACACTAACCAAGCCTGGTTTTTTACTTGTTGCCTATCACTATGATGAGCAAGGCAACCTGATCCGCACTGAAAATGAAAAAGGCCACGGCTATGCTTTCAAATATGACGAAGCAAACCGATTAATACAGCGGCGGGGCCGCAAGGGCTTTCAGTTCTATTTTAAATACGATGCGCAAGGCCGTTGTATAAGGTCAATGGGTGATGACCGCCTTTATGGCGTGGCGCTGGAATATAAAGTACCGGGTCGTTATACCAAGGTTACCCGCCCAGACCTTGGGGTGTGGCATTACCATTTTACCCAAAAAGGTGAGCTTGAAGAGATTATTGATCCTTTAGGTGGTTTCCAAAAATACATACGGGATGAGGACGGACGCATCGCACTGGACATCGATCCCAACGGAAATGTAACCAAGCTCATTTATGATGGTGCGGGCGAGGCTATTGCCAAATTTGATCCCTTGGGACACCGTATTGCTCTCCCTGAAGACCCGAACGCGCCCGATCCGCAATCCCATCGAGTTGCCGCAAATGCTGCGGAGTATGAGTATGGGCGGCTGTTGGACATCAAGTCTATTGTCTTGCCCGATCAAGCTCAGGTACAAAAACTATCATTTTCTTCGACTGTTCGTTCGCAGTTATTTGTAAAAGATGAACGATCCGATTTTCAGGTTCTACAACAGAAGTATGAAGTAAAACCTATCGGCGCTATGTGGTGGCCTAACCCAAAACAGGGGCGGGTATGTAACGATCTCGCAAAGATCGTGGAGCAACACGATGATTTTGGACGCATTCGTCAGTGGCATTATGATGAATCCGGAAATGTAGCTGAGTATATCGATTTTGATGGCGGAAAATGGGTGCATGATTACGGTACTTGGCACTTTTTGCGAGGACTAACCAATCCAGTCGGCGCTGAATTGCGATTTACTTATACCTCATACGGTGAAGTTGCGTCATTCACTGATGCAGGCGGGACTCTTAGCGAGTACCGTTACGACCTCAAAGACCAGCTTATCGAGGTTAAGCGTCATGGCGTAATACGTGACTCATATACACTTGATAATGCAGGCAATCTCATTGCAAAGCAAGCAAGCGATGGAAGAGAATTATTTCGGGTGGAAATCGGGTCAGGAAATCTTCCTATCAAACGGTCACTGGCTTCGGGTGACGAACACACTTTTCAATACGACAAGTCTGGACGGCCACTCAGCGCTTCCACCAAGAAAGATCATGTCGAGTTAGCTTACGACAATCTAGGAAACCGCATTGTTGAAAAACGCAATGGATTAGGAGTAGAGCATCGTTTTCAAGGCTGGCGCAAGTTGGCTCAATCGGTGTTCTTTGACCGTTTCGTTGTGGGTTACGAATGGCGTGAAAACAATACATTAATCATCACTGATCCTGGCGGAAAAGCACACAAAATTCAGTTCCATGGCAATGGCATCGTCGAAAAGAGTTTTAGTAACGGAAGTCATGAAACCTCCCAATACGATAATCTAGGCCGTTGCCTTTTAAAGTGTCTCAAAAAAGCGAACGGACAAACTTGGCAGCGCCGTTTCCACTGGTCTGGAGAGGGTGATCTTCGAAAAATCGAAGATAATGTTCATGGCGAAGTAAGTCATGAATACGATGCTGCGCACCGTTTACGGCAACGGGTTATTAAGGGACGAATAGAGCATTATGAGCTAGATTTTGCTGACAATCTTGTTGCTCAGCCTGGGCTTTATGGGGTTACCTTTAGGGAAGGTAACCGTCTCAAAACGGCTAACGGGTTTAGTTTTGACTACAATGACCGCAATCATATTGAAACTCGGCATAACCCAAATAGCCGGATTAGCTACTTCTATGACAGCCGAGACCAATTGGTTCGCGTGGAAATGCCGGAGGGAGTTTGGGAAGCGGAATATGACACGTTTGGACGGCGAACAAGAAAAATATGGGCAGGTCAGATTACAGAGTATTATTGGAACAGGGATCAGTTAATTGCTGAGGTACATTCAAATGGGAATGTTCGACTTTATATTTATGGTGAATCTATTGCACTTACGCCATTCCTGGTTTTTGATTATGATTCGCTCGATGCGGAACCTGAGGAGTTCAGTTGTTACTTTGTAATTACAGACCAGATTGGTACGCCTTGCTTGGTCGAAGACGAGCGAGGAACAGAAGTCTGGTCAGGATATATTTCGCCTTTTGGACAAGTTGAAGTTTCTGCGGATGCAAAGATCGAACTGAACCTACGCTTCTCTGGGCATTATTTTGATGCCGAAATGGGGTTGCATTATAATCGATTCCGGTATTATGATCCTGCATTAGGTCGGTATTTACAGAGCGATCCGTGGGGAATTTCAGGCGGTTATAATCTTTATGCGTACTTGCCTAATCCGTTGGTTGCGGCGGATGTTCGGGGCTTGGGCGGACAAGATGAACAAGATGGAGATGATAAATCCAAAGAACCAAAGGATGGTAAGGAGGGGGTAAAAAAGCCTACTCCATCAGGTGAAGAATCAGCTGACAAACCTCTGAGCAAGGAAGAAGCTTTTGCCAAAGCAAATGCTGCCCGTGACGAAAAACTTGCCGAGTTAGATGGACTTTCAAACAAACAAAGAAATAAGGTTGCGACTGTTGTTGGTGCTTGTGACCCGGTTACTGGAGAAACAGGTGTTGGGGTTAAAGTGACTGGGCAAGACCGTGGCAATTGTGCAGAGGATTTAGCGAAGGCGGATCTAGCGAAAAAAACTAGCACCGATCCCAGCAACTTCTTGCTGAGTTCAGCAGAACGGCCTAGGACTGGTGAAACAATTCCGGTCTGCACCCGCTGTCAAGACCGGGGCGTGACGCCAGATCACGTTCCACCAGGTACGCCTTTTGACCCGAAACCAGACGTAACTCCACCGCCGCCGCCCCCCTCTCCCAACAAGGAGTGATAAAAATGAACCCTATCATCGACCAATTCGCCAATATTTCGTGGGACAAACTTGAAATAGCTTCTGGCAAAGGTGGCTTGCACATATATAGAGCTTTGCAAGGCCTCCTTTCTTCCGATTCTGTAGTGCGTGAAAAAAGCTACTGGCATCTGGATAATGAAGTAGTTTGCCAATCGGATTTGTATGAGACAGCATACTTCGTTGTGCCCTTCTTGTTATCCGTGCTTCGTGAACGCGTTCAATACGGAAGGGATAGGGTTTATGACTTGCTTTACGAAATAGGAAATAGCTATGCTCCGCCCACCATTTTAGTTCGAACACTAACTGGAGATGAGATTTCCCTAAAGGATGCTTGTGCTCAGGAAATCGGTAAGGGTTTAGATATCTTTGTTCGTGATATGAACGATCCGGAGCTTAAAATTAGGAACAAAGCAAAAGAATTGCTTGAACTCATAGAAAACCCGTAACCCGTAACCGGTAAGTCGGAATCGCTTGCGAGTTCCGACGCATGAACCGTTTACAGCTTCCGACGACTGTTATCGAAGGCACGGGGGCTATTTTATTGGTGCATTCTGAAAGAATTGTGAGATTCAAAATTTGGGAGCTTTGATTGGCGGATCACCCTATCGGGCATCCGCCCTACGTTGAAACTTTATGCCGGATTATCGCCGTTATCGCGTGCCAGGTGGCACGTACTTTTTCAAGGTTAACTTACTGGAGCGGCGGCAAGATATCTTGGTTCGATATATTGGTATTTTAGGCGAATCCGTTCATAAAAAACAAAAAAAACGGCTCTTCCATAGTAATGCGTGGATGGTGTTGCCCGGTCACATACGCTATGTTTGGGCACTATGACGAATTAATGAGGTCAGACATAAGGTGATTTCCGCAGAAGAGTTTACCCATTTATGGAAGGCATGTTCCTAATAAAACAGGTGATTAGATTCGTCTAATGGGTAAGTTCATCCCAAGAAATCGCCTAAATACTGCTACATTAAATTGATATAGTCTTGGTTATTTGTGAAAAATATTGGCGCCCTTCATTTTGGGGTAAAAGTAGTGAACAGTTCAAACATAAGGCACAACGACCCCTCAGGTTTCCCTGATATTTTTTTAAATCCAGCCTAAAAAATGGTTACGGTTGGCTTTGAGAAATTATCTGTAAGAGCCG